>NZ_JAUBQU010000138.1:0-15345 GCF_036701435.1 Microcoleus sp. Pol12A5 | reverse complement strand
CGCTGGTGCAGCAAGATGCGACCGTTACCAAGCAGTTTGAATACCAGCAAGCTTTGCTTTACAACTTGCTGCTACAAACAAGCTGTTTCCGCTATTGGGGACAGGGAACTTGGACTGATTACGCGCGCGAACTTTACAACCGCGGCGCTGCTTTAATGAAGTAGGAGAATTTATTGTAGGGGGCCCCGGAAACAAACTGTTTGAGCCTCCTCAAATATCAGCGCTGACGCACCCTACATCTAGAAAACTTTATTGATAAAGAGAGGACTAAAGTCCTCATTACAAACACCGACTTACCAATTACTGTCTACATTTCCTGCATTAACCGCAAATAGTTTTGCCGCATTTGCGTCATATTTTCCATCATTCTATTAGCCATATCTTTCTCAACATCGCTCATTTGTTGCCAAAATAAAGCCGATCGCCTCGCCATAATTGCTTCTTCCCACAGCATCTCCAAAAGTTGCGCCGCCATTGGGTTTTCAGCATCTATAATCCCACACAATTGCTGGAAAGCCCGGTTGGCTTCGGTGTGACTACCAACATCCTGAGCCAGCGTCAGGCATTTTTTGAGTTGTACGATCGGATTTTCAGAAGAGTAAGCCATAATTTCACTAAGATAAGCCACAAAATTTACACTGATACCTTTGACATTACTAGAGTTGTGACACAGCCGTAGAGTTCCCTACATACCACCGCCAAGGCAAATCAATTCCTTGAGAAATCCCGATCCGCGTAGTTTGCACAAAATTTATTGTACCCTCCTCCACAGCTTGCTGAAAGTGCTCGCTCCGGTGTTCCAACCGCAGCGGTTGGCCTGCACCCAAGGGAAAACCGCTTAAAGTTCGATCGATATCCAGTACCTTACACAGTTTCCCAGGCCCGGCGGCGAGGCGCGATCGCTTCTTCTCAGGAATTGCAGCTAATTCTTGGGGAAGCACATCTACCTGCAACGCTCGAATCAGCACAGCACTGGCAACTCCCTCTACATCCGTCACAACATTAAAACAGTGATACATCCCGTAGATTAAGTAAACGTAGCTCATACCCGCAGGCCCGAACATCACCTCATTGCGAGAAGTGCGCTGTCGGTAAGCGTGACAAGCGGGATCTCCTGGGCCGTAAGCTTCGGTTTCGACAATCATTCCCCTAATTGTCTCGCCGTCCGGAAATTGCCGCACCAGAGTACAGCCCAGCAAATCTGGCGCTACGCTGGTAGATGGCCGCGCCAGCCAAAAAGATTCTACAATCTGAGTATTTGCACTCACTCAACAACAGCAGGTAAATTATGGACGTTAAGTTAGTTTTAGCAGTCTTGACAGCAGTTTTCACGGTTTGCTGTCTGTTCTTCGGCACAAAAAACGGGTTCTACGATACTGACAAGTATCACGGCAACGGTTCTGCTCACTAATTTTAGGCGTGCAGTTAGTTGCTTAAAAAACCGCTGCCTGTTTGTCAGGCGGCGGTTTTCTTTCAATTTAATAGATATAAACATTATTTGCTAGTCTTACTAAGGATGAGTTGTGCCATTTGGCATTTGAGCTTCTTGCAAGCTAGCATTCGAGAAGTCAGCGCATCCCATGAGGTTGAAACGCATTGTCGCTCCTCTATCCGTTGCTTTCATTTTGAAACCAACTACTGAATTTTCTGGGTTATTCTGTTGTGGAACAGCGGTGACATTAAAATCCATATTTGCTTCTTTTTCATTAGCCTCAAGGTTGAAAGTGATGCCGGCACAGCCCAAATCAGCTCCCGTGAGGTTGGCTCTATTTAAATTGGCATTTTTGAGGTTGGCATTAGCCAATTTTGCTCCTGATAAGTTAGCACCTTCTAGGTTAGCTCCCTGCAAGTTGACTCCTTGCAAGTCTAATCCTTTTAGGTTGGCATTGCTGAAATTACATTCGGGACACTGTTTGGTTTGCAGCAATTCCTTGACTTGGTTTTGTTGATTTGAAAAAGTTAGATATTTGACCGCAGTAAATACAACTGCGATGGACAATCCAGCAGTAAATAAATTCTTTAATTTCATAAATATCCGAAAAGCTTTGGGGGCTTTCTCTGGCTGTTAATAGATTTCTACAATAGTGCGATCGACCTCTCCAGAATTCCCACGAAAAAATTGCAGGCATCTCTGACAAGCCGTCCGGCACAATTAAACACCGCCAAACTTAAACCTCCCGCCTCCTTTCCCTCCCCAGTTCTGCTTTGAGCTTCGCACTCGTCCCGTCCGTCTGCTTAGCAGTCCACAAACCGAATTTATTTTTACCAGAAGGCGCGCATTTGCATATACCTCCAGACTGAAATAAAAGAAACTTTATTTATATCCCTAGAATGAGTAAATCATCGAGAGATTGCACCATGATTAAATAGAAACGCAATACCGTACCTGCGCTGTTGATAAATTCTCAGCAACTACTTTGGTCAAAATTGCTTCGAGAAATTAATTTACTCTAAAAACTGTTAGCAGCAGCTCAGGTTCCTCAACCTCGCCAGAACACGTCCTACCTATCATCCCGACAATTCGGAGCGGCAATGAACACAATCAAACCCGAACCTCAAAGATCGCGCTTCGTGGCTCTGCTGCTGACAACGCTGCTGACCTTTCCCTTTGTGAGTGCTTGCGGTTCTAGCGAGCGAACTTACGCTCCTCCGCCTCCTGTTGACGATACTCGCGCTGGAGGAGTGCAAACTAATCGCGGCTCCGCTCCTTCCCCACAAGCGAAAAAAGGACTGAGCAATGCTCAAAAAGTAGGGATTACTTTAGCAGGAGCAGCGGCCCTTTACTACCTCTACAACCAGCATAAAAACAAGCAACAACAGGGGCCGGAGGGAAAATATTACCTTTCCAAAAACGGTCGCGTTTACTACCGCGATGCCCAGAATCGCGCTCACTGGGTAACGCCCCCGCCTGGAGGAATTAAAGTTCCGGAGTCCGAGGCAATGCGTTACCGGGAATTCCAAGGCTACAACAACCAAAATACCGGTCGAGACCTTACTAGCTTGCCGGAAGCTACAGCTCCTGTTCCGGCACAGTAGCCTAACGATTTGAGCTTTTAGATTACCGATGGGAGATTTTTAATTAAATCTGGGATTCCCAATCTAAAACACCAGTTTTTCACCACATAAAAAAGAGGAACTTTATCATGGTAGACGGATTTTTTCGGAAGTTAAAAGATGCGATCGTCGGGCCCGACAGCGAGCAAGTCGATCCTGACGGTAATTACCAAGATCCCTCAAATCCCGGACAGTATGGCAATGCGCGTCCGGCCAGCGAAGACCCCTACGGCGACCCCGCAGACTACGGAGAGTACGGCGACGTGAGTCCGGCCAGCGAAGACCCCTACGGCGACCCCGCAGACTACGCCGGTACAGACTACGGACAGTTCGGTAACGTGAGTCCGGCCAGCGAAGACCCCTACGGCGACCCCGCAGACTACGTAGCGGATGCTGGAATGTTCGGCAATGTCATCCCCGCGAGCGAAGACCCCTACGGCGACCCAGCGGATGAGGAAGGGTTTAGTTAAGTCAGTTAGCTAGAAAAATTACCTGGTAAGCAACAGCACCCCTGCGGGGGTGTTTTTTTGTGGCCAAATACCATGAGTGAGCCAAAGATGAGCGGCAAAGGGAACTCTTGAGGGGATAGATAATCTGAAACCCTTAACGGACAAGAGAATTGTTAAACGGAGAGGGTGGGATTTGAACCCACGGAACCTTGCGGTTCACCTGATTTCAAGTCAGGCGCATTCGACCACTCTGCCACCTCTCCGGGCGAATTCATTTTATCATACCAGCAATTGTCTCTAACTACAAATAGCTGCAGATTCAGTGTGCCGATAAAGAATTTGTTCTCTTTCTACCGCAAAATCTTCGCCTACCCATACCAGAGACACTTCAGACACTGCTCCATTTTCCAGCAGGACGATCGAGAAATTTCGCAGTTTCGAGCACTCTCTCTCCACAATCCGCGGTACGCTGGCCGCATTCAAATACACCGTACCCTCCGCACTCACCTCCAGCGACTTCCGCAACTCGTGCTTCGTGTGCCGCAGTTTGTGGTGCATATGACCAAAAGTTACTAGCGGTATGTGCTTCCCAGAACTCCGAGTTCGATCGATCGCCTCCGCAAAATCCGGGTCGCCCCAATCCCCGCCCAGCGGCTTCCAATCTCGACCGCAGGGGTCTTCAGGAGCCTCTCCTAACCCCGTAGGGCCCGTGTGACCCAAAAAAATCACATTTTCGCAATCGGCATCCGCCGCAGCCGCTGCTATGCGCCGCGTCGATTCCTCAAAACTTTCTACCCCAAACCACTCCGAGTAAAAATCACCGTACTTCCACTCCGATCCCCCCCAAGTAAACGGGCGGCTTCCCACCACAGTTACGCCCAATTCTGGAAAATCCCTTTTCCCGTAACCGACGTGAGCTTCCCCCATTAAATCTAACTGCTGTTTCACCCAATTTTCTTTAGTGCGATCGTAAGGGCACTGACTGCGGCCCCACTCAGTCGCCGTGTACCAAGCATCGTGGTTCCCAAACACCGCTGCTTTCGGAATGTCCAATTGGGCGATCGCCCGCACCACCTCCACCGACTCATTGCCAAAATCCCCCACAAACAGCACCAAATCAACGCCCAGATGCTTCAGGGCTTCGCCGTCTTCAGGTTCCCAGCGATCGTGAACGTCCCCCACCACCGCAATTTTGATAGATTTAGCTTTATTCATGTGATTTGTCATGTGCGATCGCTCCCTAGCCCCTTCTTACTCAGCATAAGAAACAGCGACCAATTTTTGAACTCTCCCGCAGCATATTTTGGATTTTAGATTGGCCCCACTGAACAGCCAGCACTTTTTGGTGAATTCAACTATAATTCAAAATACACTTTAGCTGTCTTCGCCACCTTCCCCGGAATATTCTAACTGTGTTTACCACCGCACCTGCTCCGAACTTTACTCAAACCCGACTGCCCCACGACTTGTTTGCAGCCATTAACGCCCTCAAACAAGAGTTAAACGCCGTCATTCTCGCCCACTATTACCAAGACTCCGATATTCAAGACATCGCAGACTTCATTGGCGACTCCCTAGAACTTGCCCGCAAAGCCGCCAACACCAGCGCCGATGTCATAGTTTTTGCCGGAGTTCATTTCATGGCCGAAACCGCAAAAATTCTCAATCCCGACAAATTAGTATTGTTGCCAGACTTAAATGCTGGATGTTCCCTCGCCGACAGTTGCCCTCCCGAAGCCTTTGCAGCTTTCAAAGCCGATCGACCAGCACATTTGGTAATTTCCTACATTAATTGTACCGCCGCAATTAAGGCAATGAGCGATATAATTTGCACCAGTTCTAACGCTGTTAAAATTGTCAACCAAATTCCCGAAAATCAGCCGATAATTTTTGGACCAGACCGCAATCTCGGTCGCTACGTCATGGAACAAACGGGGAGAAACATGGAGATCTGGCAAGGAGCTTGCATGGTCCACGAAAACTTCTCAGAAAAAAAGATAGTTCAACTCAAAATCGAAAATCCCGATGCCGAAATAATTGCCCACCCAGAATGCGAACCTCCCGTGCTGCGCCACGCCAATTATATCGGATCTACCACTGCTTTGCTCAAATATTCTCAAGGTAGTTCCAGCCAAGCTTTTATTGTCGCGACTGAACCGGGAATCATTCACCAAATGCAAAAGCAAGCTCCGCATAAACGCTTCATCCCCGCTCCTTCCACCAATAATAACTGCGCTTGCAACGAATGCCCGCACATGAGATTAAATACCTTGGAAAAATTGTATCTATCCCTAAAAAATCAAACCCCTGAAATTACCATGCCCCAAGATATTCAACTAGCAGCCTTACAGCCGATCCAACGAATGCTAGAAATGAGCTAACCGCTGGCTATTTTTAAGTAAATTTATTGTGTGGTGAGTGGGGCGCTGCGATTAAATTAAGTCATTGCCTAACCCACCCACATCGATCTGCAATCGGTGAATCAGTTGTTAGCTCTTTCTCTTTTCTTCCTCTGCGACTCTGCGGTTCCTTCCTTTAAAACTCCTGAACGATAAATGATGTCCGAAAAACTGATTGTTTTCACTCGCTATCCCGAACCGGGAACAACCAAAACTCGACTAATTCCCGTGCTGGGAAAAGCAGGTGCTGCCAACCTTCACCGCTTGATGGCTCAACGGACGATCGCCTGCGCTCTCTCTCTCCAACAAGCCCGCCGATTATCCGTAGAAATTCACCGAGCCGGCGGCAGCCAACAACTGATGCAAGAGTGGTTGGGAAATGATATTATTTGTCAAAATCAAAGAGACGGTGATTTGGGCGCAAGAATGACAGCAGCGTTTCAAAAGTCTTTTAATTCAGGGGTTGAGAAAACTGCAATTATCGGCACTGATTGTCCTGGTTTGAAAGCAGAAATCATGGCACAAGCTTTTGATGAACTGAGCCAGCACGATTTAGTTTTGGGCCCAGCCAAAGACGGAGGTTATTATCTGATCGGGCTGCGGCGATCGATACCGGAATTGTTCGGTGGCATTCAGTGGGGAAGCAGTGAAGTATTGGCTTGTACCCGGGCGATCGCCCAAAAGCTAGATCTAAATATTGCTTATCTTCCCACTCTTGCAGATATCGATAGACCCGAAGATCTCCTCGGTTTAGATATTAATATATTGAAATAACTAAACTATGTTTAAGGAAGCTAAATTATTATAAAGTGTTATATAGAAGTTTATAAAACTACTTAATTTTGGAACTAAACAGTCATAATATAGTAATTGTATTCGTCTAACCAAATGCTGAATTTTAGTAGCAGTTAGACAGCGCCTGGGACAATAGTCCCAGGCGCGAGAAAATACCAAAAATTAGCAAATAAACTAACAATTAATAGCTCAGATTTGTATGAAACCCGCCCTGTCAGATGAAAGCCAAATGTAGGGGCGATATCGGTGTAAAAAATGAGCAACTAAGAGATAAGCTTTTTACAAAACTCGCCTTCCCACCTTAAGGCCCAATGTAGGGGCTATCCCGGCGTAAAAAATTGACTCTCATAACAGATAAACTTTTTACAAAACCCACCCTCTCTCACGGGGTGCTTAATTCTGTATGTCGCTAGAAAATCCCTATCTCAAAATTTCCATTATCATTCCAGTCTTAAACGAAGCACCTACAATTGCCTCAGTCATCTCCAGCGCCCTTCAGGCCAAAAATGTCGAAATAATTGTCGCCGACGGCTGCAGTAGCGACGGTACAGCCGATATAGCAAAATCTTTGGGCGTCCGAGTTATCTCCACCGCCCCAGGCCGCGCCACCCAAATGAATGCAGGTGCTGCTGCTGCTACAGGAGACATATTGCTGTTTCTCCACGGAGACACTCTTTTGCCTCGCGGGTACGACGATAGCGCGCGTCGGGTACTAGCTAACCCGTCTGCTGTAGCAGGGGCCTTTGAACTCAAGATTGACGCCTGCAGGCTCAGCCTCCGGCTGGTAGAAAGAGGGGTAAAGTGCCGATCGAACTTTCTGCAAATGCCCTACGGCGATCAAGCTATTTTCCTCAAGGCAGTTACGTTTGACAAAATCGGCGGTTTTCCCGACTTGCCCGTTATGGAAGACTTTGAATTCGTGCGGCGGTTGAAAAAACAAGGCCGCATTGAAATAGTAACCCAGCCAGTCCTGACCTCCGCCCGTCGCTGGCAGCAGCTTGGGGTTCTCAAAACCACCGCCATTAATCAAATAGTAATCATCGCTTATTTCCTTGGAGTGTCGCCCGATCGACTCGCTTTCTGGTATAAGAGCCAAAAGAAAAATTCTTCCAAAAACTAAAGAATAGTGAACTTTTCTAAAGCTTGCTGCCAATTATGCAAATAGGAAACACCTCCCTGCGTAAAATATGACTTGAACGCCTCAACTTTATTAAACTGCGAGGACAAACAGAATATGGCCGATCCCAGAGATGCAGAGCTTATT
This sequence comes from Microcoleus sp. Pol12A5, assembly GCF_036701435.1. NCBI lineage: Bacteria > Bacillati > Cyanobacteriota > Cyanophyceae > Oscillatoriales > Microcoleaceae > Microcoleus > Microcoleus sp. Pol12A5. The sequence continues at coordinate 7,384 of NZ_JAUBQU010000138.1, read as the reverse complement.
AAACCCTTTAACGGCGACCCCTTCACGGGTCATCTAGCTACCCCCATCAGTGCTTCTGATTTCACAAAAGCATTCATCGGCAACCTGCCTGCCTACCGCAAAGGACTCTCGCCCCTAATTCGAGGCCTAGAAATCGGTTTGGCACACGGTTATTTCCTCGTCGGCCCCCAAATCGTCTTCGGGCCCCTGCGGGATTATCCAGAAGCAGCTAATCTCGGAGGATTATATACAGCCCTCGTCTTAGTTCTGCTTGGCACACTAGGTATGTCTGCTTACGGTTTAGTCTCTTTCAAACAAGACAACACCAGCTACCCTAGCGCTAATCCCATGACCCCCGATGCCCTCAGAAATGCTGAGGGGTGGAGCCAGTTTACCGGTGGTTTCTTCATTGGCGGGATGGGCGGCGTCTTTGTTGCCTACTTCTTACTCGAAAACTTTAACGGCATCGATGCCATTTTCCGGGGTTTAGTCAACAATTAGGCTTCACTCCCAAATATCCCTGTTGGAACACACTAACTTTAGTTTGGAGAATTTGATATGACAGGTTCCTACGCTGCTTCTTTCTTGCCTTGGATTTTGATTCCGCTAATTACCTGGCTGATGCCGGTTGTGGTAATGGGTTTGTTGTTTATCTACATTGAAAGCGACGCCTGATCCTTACCCCTAAAGTAGGACCTAAGTTGGAAAGCCGAAGTAAGACGATTGATGAACAATTGCTCTGAAATTTCTAGATAAATCTAGGGAAAATCAGCAAAAATTGTTTTGAGATTTCTGGCTATCAGAAAACTTAGTTTCTTTACCCCCATCCCCAGAATTTATCTGTGGAGCAATCTTTCAGTTTTCTTCCTTCAAAAATCGTAATTGCAAAAAAATCCTCTACCTGCGGGCAGAGGATTTTTTTGCAAAGAAGACAAATAATCCGCTCAGACCACACAAATTGCCAAATTCTGAGCCACAATTGTTATGGAAACCTACTAATGAGGAGACAGCGATGCAATTTTCCCCCGCACGCCGCATCTTAGCTCCATTCCTGATCTCGGTACTGCTGTTAGTGACCGCCTGCGGTCAAACCCAAGCCCCCTCCCGCTGGGACAAAGCTCAGCAGGAAAGCACCCAAAAACCTGGTAAGGCACAGCAGACAACTGCTGATAAATCAAGTGCTAGTAATCAAAACCTGCCCAAGAAGGCAGTTGCAGGCGGTAAGTTAAATAAATACTTCCCGTCTTCGGGCGGTGGATTCGATCGCGTTTTTGCTCAAGAAAAATCCGGTTTTGCTGAAGCTAAGCTGAACAAAGACGGAAAAAATGTCGCGGTTCTCTCGATTAACGACATCGCCGGCAACCCCAGCGCAGGTGCAAAATTCCAGCAAAGTACCAAGCAAATCAGCGGCTATCCCGCCGTTAATCAGGGTGCCAATATCACTGCTGTTTTAGTGGCAAATCGCTATCAGGTGAAAGTTCAATCCCGCAATCCCTCTTTTACCGCTGGCGATCGCGAAGCTTGGCTGTCAAAATTTAACCTCGGCGGTCTCGCCCGTCTCAAGTAGCAACGTCTTTTGTCACACTCCGCGCCCGACTCCAGTCTGGCGCTATTAGAACTAAGTCTGCCAGAATGAGACTGTGAAGTTCTTGGCATCTGCCAAAAGTAATACCTTTGATTTTCGTTCCAGCAAAAGGAGTTTTTTGTGAGCAAAACAGTCTTTGAATTAGTCGATACACTGCCTCAAGACAACATGACTGTCAAAGCCCTGCGAGCGCTTGACTTTGTGGTTCCCGGTGAGTGGAACAATTTAGTTGGCTTTGAAAATACCATTCGCACCGTTACTGGCGAAACAGACGAAGAACTAATTCAGCAAATTGGCGAGCGCGCCATCTACCTCTTCAACGATAAGTCTCAGGGCTATCAACGCGCTCTCTGGCTTTACCAAACTATTGACAGTACCGACAAGGCTTTGGGCAGTGCGGCCCTCGCCAATAAAGTTGCGGAAAATGTCTCGTTTTTGTCGTTCCTCGGCAATATCACTCCCAAGGCTGAAAAAGCTCAAACGATCGATCTGTCTTTGAAATTAGTCACAGAGTTGCTAGCTTTTTGCCAAATTAACGGCCTTCCCGGCGACAGCATTGGCGATTTTGCTGCTTCCTTGGGCGACTACGGCGGCGAATCCCTGATGCGGATGGCTGCTTTGGTGTGTTTTGACGGTTTGATTCCCCTGGGCCCGGACTTTATCATGGCAACTCAGTCTTGGATTGAAAAGCTCTCCCCGAACGATTTGCAAGATAATTCGGCCTTTAAGTCGATCGGTGGCATGATTCCTGGGGGTTCTCCCGCAGGTCAACTCGGCTTTATTGGCGAAAGCTTTAATTCGGTTTCCGGCTGGATGAGCTCTTTTGTGAGCGATCGAGGTTTGACTCCTCAAAATGTACTCGGCCACTTGCAGAGTTTTGTGGAAATTTCTGCTGACAAGGTGGACTACGTGGGCGCATTCCTCGATATGACTACCAACTACTACGAACACACCGGTGTTCAAACTCTCGCCCGCCGTTTGATTGAACGAGCTGTCGCTGAGATTTAGAATAACCAAAGGAGTTGTGATGTTTGCCGGCGATCGCCCTCTGAGAGTGTTTTGAGTTCAAATTTTTTGGAACGAGCAATTCTCTCTCGCTTGGTTTTCGATAAACAGTGGGCGCGATCGAAAAAAGTCGATCGCCCCCACCTGCACTCACAATTCTTTTACCGATCACTTTTAAAAGGAAGCGTTAATGCCAGAAGAACCGCAAAACCCTACCGCTGGAGAATCGGAAACTCCCAGTGCTGCGATCGAGAACGCCCCAAGTTCCGACACAGCCGAAACAAGCGACTTACCCAGCACTGACAAGCCTCAGCCTGCCGCTAAAAAGCCCAAAGAACCGAAAAATCCTACCGCTGGCGAATCGGAAACTCCCAGTGCTGCGATCGAGAACGCCCCGAGTTCCGACGAACCAGATACAAGCGACTTACCCAGCACTGACAAGCCTCAGCCTGCTGCTAAAAAGCCCGCAGCCAAGGCCGAAGGCGACAAGCCCCCAGCTAAAGCTAAAAAGGAAAAAGCACCTGCTGTTGAAGACAAGCCCTTTGCGGAATTTATTCAACAAGATTATTTGCCCGCTTTGCAAACTGCTTTGACTAAGCAGGGCGTTAAGGATTTAGAGGTGAGTTTGGCAAAACAAAAACTCCCAGTTGCCGGCATGAGTTCCGTTGGCGATTGCTGGCAGGTAATTGGTAAATTTCAAGAAGGTCAGCGCCAATTTAACCTGTATTTTCCTCAAGAAAATATTCAAAGTCAAAGGGCGTTTTCCTGCGCTGAAACTAATACCAAAACTAGCACTTTAGAGCCTTTTTTGATAGATGAGCGCAAGGTAACACTAGACCTCATGGTGTTTGGCGTCGTCCAGCGACTTAACGCTCAAAAATGGCTAAATCTTAATTAGTTATTAGTTATTAGTTATTAGTCATTAGTTATTAGTCATTAGTTGCTGGTATTTAGGGAGTTACTAATGAGTGGCAGGGCGGGTTAATTGGGATATGAATTTTACCGATAACCCATCTCTAATTTTGCCTAGACTTATTGCTAAGTGAGAAGTCTTAGTTAATGACTATTAACTATAGCTAATGACTAATAACTAATGACTGCTGACTAATGACCGATTTTCTTCGGATTTTGTCAAAAAATTGCGAGCTTGCATAATCGCAAAAAGGTCAACATCTGTTTCTAACAAACAAGCATGACCGCTGTTAGCCAGCAGCACCATTTGAGCCTTGGGAATTACTTTGACTAAAAGCTTCGCTTCTGCTAAAGAAGGCAGCAGCCGATCGGCACCGCTAGCAATTACTAGCGTCGGGTGTTTGATGCCGCGCAACTGATTTTCGTCAACATTAAACGATCGCACTAACGCCAATCTCCACACAGACGTGTTTTGCGGTACTGCTTGCATCGCTTCTAGCAAAGCGCGGCGATCGTCGCGCCCAATCTTTCCTAATGATGCTAATATCGGCAATAAACCGATTACCGACAGCGGATAAAGGTTGGCCGGCAGCCACTGAGTCAGGTACGAACCCCACTGCACCCAAGGCTGCTGTCGAAAGGAAGAAGCTGGATTTACTAAGATTAATCGATCGCACAATTGGGGAGCTTCTAACACAACTTTCATCGCTAAACAGCCCCCAAATGACTCGCCGCACATATAAACCGGCCGCTTCGGCTTTCCGGCTTCCTTTTCGGCTTCAATTAAGGCAATTGTTTCCCCAACCAGTACATCCCAACTAGGCGTATCGTCCGCAGGTAAAGTTAAGCAACGAATATCGAAATGATTGGCTAATTTAGGAATTTGGGAGCGCAGCAGCAAACCGCCCCCGTCCATACCGGGCAAAAATACAAATAAAGGGCGATCGGGTTTCGGAGGTCTGGGGGTTAGGAAACGAACCTTATTGTTAGCATTTGCCATGATTCAAGTCAATCGATTTTAGATTTTAGATTTTAGATTGGAAATCTGACACCAGCCAATAGTCAACAGTCAACAAACTTACAAACAACCTCGTTGGAGTAATTCTGCAATTTCGCCCTGACAGTGGTCTGTGAGTTCAGCCACAACTGCTTTGGCTTTTTTGCCTTGATATTGCTGCTGTTTCTCGGCAGTAATCCAGTAAGGCCGGCCGATTAAAACGTTAACTCGCTGATAAATTATCACAGGATGCCATCCAGATCGATCGAACAGCGGTTCCGAAGGATCAAACAAACTCAACAACTTGAGCGGTACACCCGATCGTACTGAGTGTTCCTCAAAAGAACTAATCGCCACCGGCAAAACTGCCAAGTCCCGCACCGGTGCCCGCAAAGCCAAGTGAGCAAATCCCCGCTGAAACTTCCCCACAGTATTCGGGCCAGTAAGCTTCACCATCGGTTCTGCACCCTCTGGAAACACCCCCACCATCTCCCCGCCTTGCAGCAGCGCTGTGGCTTGAGAGAAAAAATGCTGCTGTCGGTGCTCCGGTGCTTCCAAGGGGAAAGCGCCGAAAGTCGTGACAACTTCCCTCATCACCGGAACTTGACCCATGTAATGATGACAAGCAAAGCGGATCGATCGACCCAAAGCCGCCGTCAGCAGCACAGGATCTAAGAAACTGCGGTGATTGCTCACCACCAGCACCGGACTCTCCTGGGGAATCCGGTCTTCGCGGTACAGAAACATCTGCGTTCCCAAACCAGCCAGGAAACAGCGCGAAATCAGCAATTTGCTCTCTGAAAACATGGGCCAAAAGACAGGTGGGACACTATAAAGGTTGATTCCATTGCCATGCAGCTTAACATTTCTTTACCAAGTCGGGGCTCCCTCAAAAAGTAGACTTTCCCCTTATGCCTTTGTTTCGTAATTCTAGACACACGGGCGGCCATCAACTTGGTTGTTTCGCGTGTTTCCTTCTAGTCAGCCCGCCAAAACAGTAAAAAACCCGGTTTCTAGGCGTCGGAGTGCAATCGCCAACTGTTTCGGCAGAATTTCCCAGTTTGAAGCAAAGATATAGCAAGTGTTGTCGCAACTTATTAAAGAATGTTTACAACAACCCCAAAACCAAGTTGCGGCAGCTAAACTTAGAAATTTACAGTGGGCATTGACGCACTGTCAAAGTATTTTTGGACAAGTCGTAATAGCAATCTCGCGAGGCATCAAATGAATAACATCCAAAACTATCGCCTTAGATGTACGCTCACCTTTGGCGACATTTACGGTCAAATCATTGTTTGGCTGATAGTCATCTTCCTAAGTCTAGCGTCGGCACTCGCCTTGTGGAGTAGCGCTCGCCAAATCTTCGCCTTGGCTACCGTCGGCTTGATTTTAGTGCTGTCTCTGCCCTTCTTGCTGTTTGCTTTCGTTACAACTCTGCTAAATAACATTGAAGTGCTTGCTGTAGAACCCGGTACGGAACCTCAACCTTCTGCAACGGGAAATCAGTCGCTTCAGAACCCTGCCGAAAGCGCCGGCTAGTCCAATTTGAGATTTTAACTTTTGATTTGAATGGAAAATCAAAAGTTAAAAAACTTCCTGCTCTTTTGGTAGGAAGTTTTTTTTTGCGTCACCATAAGTTGAGCAGAACACTCAAAAGAATTCAAAAAAATGCTAGAACACGACGTAATCATTGTAGGCGGCGGTTTAGCAGGTTGCCGCGCCGCAGTAGAAATTGCTCGGACTGACCCCAGTTTAAAGGTAGCTGTCGTCGCCAAAACTCACCCGATTCGATCGCACTCCGTCGCAGCCCAAGGCGGCATGGCCTCCAGCCTCCAAAATGTCGATCCTGAAGACAGTTGGAAAGCCCATGCCTTCGACACAGTAAAAGGTTCAGACTATTTAGCAGACCAAGACGCGGTAGAAATCCTCACCCGGGAAGCGCCCGGTGTAGTCATAGATTTAGAACACATGGGAGTCCTCTTCTCCCGCCTCCCAGACGGCAGAATTGCCCAGCGCGCTTTTGGCGGACATTCCCACCGCCGCACCTGCTACGCCGCCGACAAAACCGGTCACGCCATCCTCCACGAATTAGTCAACAATCTGCGCCGCTGCGGAGTTCACATCTATCAGGAGTGGTATGTTACGCGCCTGATTTTGGAAGAAGGCCAAGCCAAGGGGGTAGTTATGTACCGCCTTCTAGACGGTCAAATTGAGGTTGTCCGTGCTAAGGCGGTGATGTTTGCTACGGGGGGTTACGGCCGAGTTTACAATACCACGTCGAACGATTACGCCTCGACGGGAGACGGTTTGGCGATGACGGCTTTAGCTGGATTGCCGCTGGAAGATATGGAATTTGTGCAGTTTCACCCGACTGGTTTGTATCCCGTGGGAGTGTTGATTTCGGAGGCTGTGCGGGGCGAAGGCGCTTATTTGATTAATTCAGAGGGCGATCGATTTATGGCCAATTATGCCCCGTCGCGGATGGAATTAGCGCCCAGAGATATCACCTCGCGGTCAATTTCCATAGAAATTCGCGCCGGCCGAGGAATTAATGTTGATGGTAGTGCCGGCGGCCCCTTTATCTATCTGGATTTGCGGCACATGGGACGCGAAAAAATCATGAGCAAAATTCCTTTTGCTTGGGAAGAAGCCCACCGTTTGTTAGGAATTGATGCCGTAAATCAGCCGATGCCCGTCCGCCCTACCGTTCACTATTCAATGGGAGGAATTCCTACTAATGTTAGCGGGCAAGTTCGCAGCAGTCCTGACAGTTTGGTAGACGGTTTCTTTGCAGCCGGCGAAGCAGCTTGCGTGTCAGTTCACGGCGCCAACCGTTTGGGCAGCAATTCGCTGTTGGAATGCGTAGTTTACGGCAAAGTTACTGGCGCAACCATAGCACAATTCGT
>NZ_JAUBQU010000137.1:0-15657 GCF_036701435.1 Microcoleus sp. Pol12A5 | reverse complement strand
CTCTGACAGTGAGGTAGGTAGGTTCCCCAGCCAATCCGGCAACTAAGGCGCGAGTTCCAGGGGGTGCTGCTAAAATCTGGCTAGCCGGAATCAGATTCCCGTGAATATCTTTAGCCAGAAGCGAACCATCTTCACTCCCCTCTGCTGGCGGGACAAAGAATTTAGCGCCAGGATAAAGAGCCGCAGTAGCTGTGGCGGCGACAGCGGCTCCTGTGAGAAAGTTGAGTAGCTGCCTTCTGGACATTAAAGGATTGTCGAGTGGGATACTTTCTTCCATTTCTCATCTCCGGGTGCAGACTTAATGTTTTTGGGGATGCTGGCTTTTAGTATTAATGCCTAGCAAGCTATAGAGTGGACAAGTTCCAATTAAAGCTGTCAGAGCAGGAATAATCGAAATAATTGCCAATCCGATTCCTAATGCCGAACCTCCATAAACACCAAAGCCGAGGTAAAGTAGTACGCCTGCTAAACTAAAGCGGATGAGGCGATCGAGCATACCAACATTATTAAACATGGCGCTCCTCCTTGAGAGACTCGAAAAATTTTTACTTTTGAGTTGGTTCATCGGGTCGGTTGTGAATACGAAAAAACTCTTTTCTGATGTGCGATCGTTGTTCAAATAAGTCAGGATCTTGATGAGAATTGAGCAGGTAACGGAGATATCCACGCAAGACTTGCCAGTCTAGCAATACATGAACAACAGTTACGCATAGAGCAATAACACAAACAATAAAATGTACATCTCCCCCATTGGGATCTAGTTAAACTTAGGAACAAAGGTAGCCGCCCCGTTCCATATCCTTTGGGGGAAAACTCCAAAATAAAGCCAGTAATTGCTGCTAGACTCCAGACAACAAGCAACGTCAAAGCAATTGTTGCTCGAACATAAGTCAATAGATGAATTTTGCGCCTGCGTGCCATAGAGAACCTCCCAATCGCCTGGATATTTTTGCCAGCGATCGCTAATCAGAAAAAACAATCCACAATCTCCAATGGTCTTCTGGGTTCGACCTCAGTTTTTGACTGGTCATAAGGAATACTAATTCGATCTAACAAAGGCTCGATTGCCACAGCCTTAGCATTCAAATCGCAATCCTTAAACGGGTCATAACCGCCTTCAGGCGTGGGATGAGCTTAACTCAGGTTCGGTTCCACCACCATATAACCAACCATCTTACAGAGATCGAGTCTGCCGACAAGATAGTTACCTTCAAGCCCCTATAGTTACGGCGAGTAAAAGATTGGGGACGGCTAATAGATTGAAGACATTCTGAAAAAAATGTTAAATTTTCGCGGGTACGATCGCAATGACTTATTAACTCATTCAACACTGATTTGGATGCACTACCGAGTTGCTGATGCGGTCTAATGTTCTAGCGTTCTTTCGATGGGCAAAAAACAACATCGTAATATTTTTTTTAGAATTGTCTAAAGTTCAACATTTGAGCCAATGCTTTACCCCAAGCAACTATGAGACAGCACCGGTAACTGACTTGTAGACGAGAGAGGATTCAAGTAAAAATGTTTTGGCAGGAGCGCGAATTAAATAGCTTCAAAAAAAAGCGATGTTATTTAATTCTTGTTTCTGAGCCAGATTACAATATCACTTTTCCTCATTTTTTTGAAATCATGACAGCTATCTTCAAACAGCGCGATCGCGCTAATGTTTGGGAGCGATTCTGCAACTGGATCACCAGTACAGAGAATCGAATTTATATTGGCTGGTTTGGAGTCCTCTTAATTCCGACAGCCCTAACCGCAGCCATTGTCTTTGTCCTCGCCATGATTGCGGCTCCCCCCGTGGATATCGACGGGTTGCGGGAACCTGTATCCGGTTCGCTGCTATACGGTAACAACATCATCACCGCGACGGTGGTTCCTAGCTCCAATGCCATTGGCTTGCACATTTACCCAATGTGGGAAGCCGCTTCCCTGGATGAATGGCTTTATAATGGCGGTCCCTGGCAACTAATCGTGTTCCATTTTCTGATTGCGATCTATGCCTACATGGGTCGGCAATGGGAACTGAGCTATCGGTTAGGAATGCGTCCCTGGATTGCAGTTGCCTACTCTGCTCCTGTGGCAGCAGCAACATCCGTGTTATTGATCTACCCGATCGGACAGGGCAGTTTCTCAGACGGTCTAATGCTGGGAATTTCTGGAACCTTTAACTTCATGATTGTGTTCTCTGCCGAGCACAATATTCTCATGCATCCCTTCCATATGTTGGGTGTAATAGGCGTGTTTGGGGGTGCGTTGTTTAGTGCCATGCACGGGTCTTTAGTAACCTCCAGTCTGGTGCGCGAAACGACCGAACAAGAGTCTCAAAACTATGGCTATAAATTTGGTCAAGAGGAGGAAACCTACAACATTAAGGCAGCCCACGGCTACTTTGGACGGCTGATCTTCCAGTATGCCAGTTTCAATAATTCCCGCGCTTTGCACTTTTTCCTGGCTGCCTGGCCCGTAGTCGGAATTTGGTTTGCCGCACTGGGAATTAGCACCATGTCTTTCAACCTGAATGGACTCAATTTCAATAATTCCATCCTAGACAGCCAGGGACGACCGATTGCCACCTGGGCAGATATCCTCAACCGTGCCAATCTAGGGATTGAGGTCATGCACGAGCGCAATGCCCATAACTTCCCCCTGGATTTAGCTTCAGCAGAAGCTCAACCGATCGCCCTAGTGACTCCTGCCATTAAGAGCTAAGCGGTTGAACGACAAGTTTTCTATAAGTGCAATAGCACCCCATAAGGGGTGCTATTGCACTTTAGAAGAGATATAAATGGCAAAGATCGCGGCTACACCAACAAAGCCCCAAAGGTTGCCCAAGGTGTGAATACTAGGAATCAAGATCAGCTCAAGCAAGCTGCCAGATCGGCATCAGGGGTGGTAATGGGCTGCAAGTTATATTGCTCCGATAGGAGCTTGAATACATTGGGAGAAATAAACGCCGGTAATGTCGGCCCTAGGCGAATGTTTTTAATCCCCAAATGCAAGAGAGTTAGCAAGACGGCTACTGCCTTCTGTTCGTACCAGGACAGAATCATGGACAGGGGTATATCGTTGACACCTACCTCCAAGGCATTGGCTAGGGCTACAGCAATCTGAATCGCGGAGTAGGCATCGTTGCACTGACCAACATCCATCAGGCGGGGTAGTCCGTCAATGTCGCCCATTTGTCGATCGAAGAACCGAAACTTGCCGCAAGCTAGGGTTAGCACGACACAATCATCAGGCACTTTTTCTACGAACTCGGTGTAGTAGTTGCGATCGGGTTTGGCTCCATCACAGCCCCCCACCAGGAAGAAATGGCGAATTTTACGCTGTTTCACAGCCTCAATGATTTTATCTGCCACCCCCAGGACTGTATTGTGGGCAAAACCAACTGTGACTTCCCTGGGCGGTGCATCTTCAGTAAAGCCGGGAAGTGCCAGTGCTTTCTCAATAACGGCAGTAAAATCGGGTGTGCCATTGTCGATCGCACTCAAGTTAATAATGCCGGGATAGCCGACGGGGCCAACGCTAAAGAGTTTATCTTCATAATAGGAATGGGTTGGCATTAAGCAGTTGGTCGTAATCACGATCGCACCGGGGAACTTGGCAAAATCCTTGGTTTGGTTCTGCCAAGCAGTGCCGTAGTGACCGTAGAGATGGGGGTACTGCTGTTTGAGTTTGGGATAACCGTGGGCGGGCAGAAGTTCGCCGTGGGTGTAAACCGTAATTCCAGTGGCTGCGGTTTGCTTCAGTATGGCTTCGAGTTGTTTGATGTCATGTCCTGAAACCAGAATCGCCTTCCCTGGGCGTGGATTGAGGGGAACAGGCGTGGGAATAGGATGTCCGTAGGTACTGGTATGTCCGGCATCCAACAGTTCCATCGATCGCAGATTAATGGCTCCCACCTCAAGAGCAAGATTCACCCACTCCTGCAAGCCCAAGGTTTGGTTATCGAGAGCGACAAGTGCCTCGTAAATGAAACGATACACCCGCTCGTCTTCCTGGCCAACTTCGTAGGCGTGGAAGGTGTAGGAGGCAAGACCCTTAACCCCATATAGCACTGTGAGTTTGAGTGAGAAAATATCCACATTCGAGGCAGACTGACTGAGGAACTGGAGGGAAATCTGCTCACCCTGCTCAACCAGGCTGTCGTCAAAGTTGGGTTCCCAGTTGGAAATTTCCGACCAAGTAGGTGGAGTGTCACTTGCTTGCTGCACTTGAGCCTTGAGGTTGGCGCGATGGGCGATCGCTTCCTGGAGATACTCAACAAACCGCTTTTCCGAAAAGTTGACATTCGTCATCGTCGCAAAAATCGCTTCGCAGGTGAAGACATCCACTGCATGGGTATCAATGTCTAATTCCTTTGCTTTCAGGGCAATCGGAGCCAACCCGCGCAGATAATAAATCAGCAGATCTTGGATAGCATTCACCTGGGGACTTTTCCCACAAGCACCAAACTGATGGCATCCTTGTCCGCTTGCTGTTTGTTCGCATTGTTCACAGAACATTAATTTTTCCTTGTTGAATTGGTTATAATTTACGCAACAACTCGGTTATGAAAGTATTTATCCGTCCCTAACTATGTTAACAAATCTGAGTTAACAACTCTGACAAGCGAATTTCCAAGGTGGTACAAGCCCCCGGATTTATCCGTGGAATCAATCCCAAATCTCAAATCGAAAATCCTCAATCCCCCGCATTTATCCGTGGGGTCAATCTAAAATCTAAAATCTAAAATCTAAAATTGATTGACGATGATTCATAGGGACTTGGAAAACCGTTTGCTTGAGTGGGGGATGAGATAGCTATCAAACACCGATGCAATATTCCGAATTAGCAAGCGCCCGATCGCAGTTACTTCAATCCCATCGCCCCAACGTTTGATTAACCCATCAGCTTCTAAGGCATCGAGTTGGAGAAGTTCCTTGGCGAAATAGTCATTGAAATCGAGATCGAAGCCGAGATGGTATTTTTCTTCCAAATCTTGCGCCGACAGTTGGAATTGACACATCAATTCCATGATGACCGTGCGCCGAATCAGATCGTCCTGGTTGAGTCGAACGCCTTTTTCGATCGCTAATTCACCCGCATCGATCGCCCGATAAAAGTCTTTTAATCCCTTGTGGTTTTGGGTATATACATCCTGCAACATACTGATGGAAGTCATGCCAAAGCCCAACAGATCCGATTCGGGCTTAGTGGTATAACCCTGAAAATTCCGATGGAGTTGACCCGCTTGTTGGGCGATTGCTAATTCATCATTGGGCTTGGCAAAGTGATCCATGCCAATAAACACATAGCCATTTTGCGTCAGTTGGGCGATCGTACTTTGCAGAATTTTCAGCTTTTCGCCAGCAGTCGGCAAAGCAGATTCCGGCATCCGTTTCTGAATCGGTTTGATCCAGGGAACATAGGCAAAATTAAAGACGGCAATGCGATCGGGATTTAATTGCAAGGTCTTCTGTACCGTTTCCTGGAATGTTGCTTGTGTCTGGAAAGGTAAGCCGTAAATCAAATCCACATTGACACTTTCAAACCCTGCTTCCCGAATCCAATCCATCACATCAAACAACATCGCTTCCGGCTGCACCCGATTGATTGCTTGCTGCACGGTGGGATTAAAATCCTGAATACCAAAGCTAATCCGATTGAAGCCTAATTGTCGCAGAAATAGAATGTATTCGCGATTGATATAGCTAGGATTGACTTCGATCGATATTTCTGCCGCGTCATCGAACCGAAAATATCGATTTAACTGGTTCCAGAGACACTCTACCTGACTTCGATCGAGATAGTTGGGCGTGCCGCCGCCCCAGTGCAACTGATGCACCAGCCGATCGGCATCCACCAAACTGGCAACTTGGCGAATTTGGCGAGCGAGATAGCCTAAATAGGGTTCTGCTACCTCTTTGCGCTGGGTAATGATGGTATTGCAGCCGCAGAAATAACAGGGGGTTTCACAAAAGGGGATGTGGCAGTAAAGCGATAAGGGGGTTTGTTTGTGATTGCCGACGGCGATCGCGGTTTTAAATGCGTTGCGATCGAAGTCAGTGCTTAATTCTGTGGCGGGTGGATAGCTGGTATAGCGAGGTAAAGGCTGGTTGTATTTATTCAACAATGCAGCATCAAATTCAACCGTTTGTGATAAGTGTTTCATTAACTGATGTGTCCTTCTGTTGTTGTGTAGATTCAGAACTCCGGCATATTTTAGAGATACGATCGATCTTGTTTTCCTTGGGCGCTCTATTTCGCGACAGATTCTCGCTGGGCACCATAAGAGTGGCGTTCTGTGCTGCCGGGGCGATCTTGCCGAGTTAGCAAATCAAAGGTATGGTCTCCAATCGCCGCTTTCACATCGGCTTCGAGTTCGTGCATCACATCCCGGTTGAGGGCAAATGCCGTATTTGCTTCTGCGACAATTCGCTCGATCGTGTCAGCATCCACCGGAAACTCATCCAGGGTTTGGCGATAGCGTTCCTTAAATACTCGCCTTGCTTCTGGTGTCGAGATTTGGGAAAATTCATAGAAATTTGTTCCTCGATCCGGCGGCAGAGACAACGCCGATCGAATCACGTTTTTCAAGCTTTGTCCGCCGGATAAATCACCCATGTAGCGGGTGTAGGCATGGGCAATCAGCAGGACTGGATCGGTTTTTGAGAGGGTTTGAATGCGATCGCGATACACACAACCCGCTGGCGAAGCCGTAATTTCCTCCAGCCAATTTTCACCGTAATAAAAAGCTAGATCGCCAGCCAGATTCTCAGTGCGATTTAACTCAGGGAAATAGAGAGTCCCGATAATCGGGTGGTTGACATGGTTCTGCAAAGCCGTTTCTAGGGCGCTGTAAACAAAGTACAAATCGGCAAATAGTTTACGCAAAGGTTCCGGTTCCACAATGCCTTTGAGAAAGCATTTCATAAATGCCGTATTTTCGGCTGTGGTGTGGGATTGCATCGTGCCTTCTCGGAGGCGTGTCGATAGATTAGTCATGGCAATATCTCCTAATTAATAGCGGTTCTGGACGATTCAGCATTAATCGAGGGCAGTAAATAAAGGCGCAACAACTGCCACACGATGGCACCAATCCAGGGTAATTTCTGACAAAACTGGATTGCGGCAGGGCGCTGGTTACTTGAGATTTCTGCTAGCTTCTGATTGGCGATCGCGCATCGGTCTAAACGGGCAAAGAATTCTGGATGGTGAGTATCTAAAATAGTGGGAAACGCCCGTTTTGCCGTTTCATTGGTGTGATGAATCACCTGCTTGTTATATTCCTGGGGGTCGATGCCGATCGAGTCATAAAATGTGGAACGTTCCAACACCGTCATTGTGTGGGTAGCAAACACCGTCAGTAGGAAAAACCGCGCCCAGAGTCTTGCCTTCCAGTTATTCCAAAGCTGAGGCTGCGATCGCAACAATGCCTTAAAGAAATCCCCATGCCGATTTTCGTCCTGGCACCAATTCTCGAAGTAGCGAAACAGGGGATAAATTTGATGTTCGGGATGTTGTTCGAGATGGCGATACACCAAAATATAGCGCCAGTAGCCAATTTTTTCCGACAGATAAACAGTATAAATTACCCATTCTGGAGGGAAGAAGGTGTAGGTACGATTTTTTGTTAAATAACCCAGATCGAGAGACAAGCCAAAATCCGTCATTGCCTTGTTCAAGAAACCGGCATGACGCGCTTCATCCCGTGCCAGTAAACTAAAGGCTTCCGATAACAACGGTTGGCGATTCTTAAGTTTGCGGGAAAGTTCTTTGAACAACAGAAAGCCAGAAAATTCAGAGGTACAGGAGCGCTCTAGAAAGTCAATAAATGCCTTGCGCGTTTCGCCATCAATGTTGTCCCAGCATTGCTCAAACTCTTGATTGCGGACAAAATGGTGGCGGTTGTAGTCCGCGCGCAATTCTGCTACAACTGATTCTAATTCCGCTTGTTGCCCGGACAGATCCATTTCGGCAACGGCATCAAAATTGGTGGTGTAAAAGCGGGGTGTTAACAGGGTTTCTTGAACAGGTGCTTTAATGCCGGATGGCAGACCGGCAGACTCCGATTTACTAATTGAACTGACCATAGGAGTGGAGAGTGGATTTTTCGGAACTGATGACTGTGAACCAGATTGCCTTAATCCGCGATCGCCCACAAGTCAGTTACCAGTGGTATCCTATAGTTACTTTAGGTAAAGCATTGAAGCAAACAGGACGCTTGAGCCATTTCTAAAGAAATATTAATTTTCGGGTTTTTCAAATCAAAAAAACGTTACAAACATTTTAGAAGTCCAACCCAGCGTGAGATTGCGATCGCGCAGTTATCTACCCCTGGAATATCCATTGTGAAGGGAGTTTATGATGGAAGCAAGTCAGTGCATAGAGGTTAAATGTCCGATTCAATTTGTGCTGGATTTGTTGGACAATAAATGGTCAATTTTAGTTCTACGCGAACTGTTTGGAGGCGCAAGGCGTACCCACGAATTACTCGCGGCACTTCCTGGCATCAGCACCAAAACCCTCACCCAACGCCTGCGAGAGTTGGAATCTCAAGGATTAGTCGATCGCCGTGTTTATGCCGAGATTCCGCCCCGTGTAGAATATTCCCTCACGCCCAAGGGTCGCCAAATTCAACCGGTGATGGCAGCCCTGCATCAAGTAGGATCGCAGTGGCTGGGACAGGAGAGTTGTGTTTGTCCGCTAACACACTCGGATGCTGAGGACGATCGCATGGACGCTTCAGGTCTAATTTCAAATTAAAAATGTCAGAATTATTCATCTCTCTCTTCTCTTCCTCAGTGTCCTCTGCGTCCTCTGCGATTTAATCATTCCGGTTCTGGGGCGTGAATTCCGTGGGTTAAGTTAAGAATTAGCCTTGGGAATAGCCACCAAAGTCATAGAATTAGCTGGGTAAGTTGCCTGGAATCCACTATCACTGACACCTAAATCGCTCTGACGGACGATCGCTTGCAAATTCGCCTCACTGTAAGTGTAAAATTGAGCTTTCCCCGCCGGTTTAAATCCTTTCAAACTCAATTTGCTGGTCAAATTTTGGTTGGTTTTATTAATAATTACCAGCGTCAGAGTACCATCACTGCTGCGATCGGCTGCGTAGATTGACAAAAGTCCTTGATCTTGGCTAAGCGATCGCACCCATGTATCCCCATACTTACCGCCTTTTCCGTCGTAATTCATGTACATTCGGAAAGCATAAGCGCCGGGTTCCGAAGACTTGGGAGGCCCCCACAGCGTCGCTAAATCCACTTGTTCCCGCCCAAAAATCCCCAGTACGTCGGCTTGGGCTAAGGCCCCGTTAATCGACTCTAAACCGCCCCAATTGTATTCAGTAATGGCGACTTTTGTACCTGGATAATCCTGATTTACCCACTCTCGAAACCTGGGAATAATTGTTATGGGCGGATTGTATTTTCCTATCCAACTTTCATCAGTATAGGTAGCATCCCACAGAGAACGAGTTGATCGCAGTCGCAGCGCTTGGGTGTTGGCATCGCCGGCGGGACAATTGGCCAAACAGGTATTGTCTGCCGCAGGATAGTAGTGTTCGTCGAAATAGTCGAGAATCCGAACACCTTTTTGCTTTTCATAAGCGCGCATTTGTTGCAAGTACCACCGCGCAAACCAGACACCGCCGTGTTTTTCGCGATCGCCTTTTACCAGAGAATCCACATAGACAGGCCAGCCAAAATCCGACGGCCCGAGTACCTTAGCAGTGGGATCTGTAGCTTTTACCATTGAGGCGTATTGGTAAGTGCGATCGCGCAATTCTTCGTAACTTGTCGCTTCCGGATGAACATCGCGGTGAGTATTTCCCCAGCCGCTTGGTTCGTTGTCCATTTGGTAAATTTGCACACCGCTGTTAGCAGCATTACCGTGGGTTTTAATTAAGTGTTGAACCCAAGCTTGTTGAAAATCTGGGTCGCTAATAATACTGACATCAAGACGATTATTATCAGTTATAAAAGTACCGTCGGGATACTTACCGTTACCGCACTTATCGCCTTCTGGAAAAATGTATGAATTTGTTTTTTCTTGTGGCCCGTATTTCGATACTCTAAACCCGCAGTTCCAAGTGCTAAATTTATTTACATAGCCAATCATTGGAATTGTAACAATACTTTTGCTGCCGTTTTGGCGGTTGGTTTTGACAATTTTATCTATAGAATCGCCGGGAACAGGATTTTTATTGTCGCCACCACCCACGAAAAAGAAGTCATCGCCGCTGTTGGAAGAATCGACTAACCAGTTGTAGCGGCTGGTGTGATTAGCCCCCCAGCGTTCTACCGGAATTCGTAACTCTTGCGCGAGTGTGGGATCGATCGCATAATCATTCATACCATAGATGTCGGGGCTGATGGAATGTGGATCGGCTGTAACATCAACAGACAAAGCTGGGCCGATAGTTTGGGCGATCGCCATTGTGATGTAAGCTGGTGTTGCTACCACCCCAAAAGTAGCCAAAACACCTAACAATAATAGGGTAATCCAACGCGGTTTATTTTTGCGAACAAGCCACAAAAATCGTCTCTTCATTTTTTATTTTACTTGGGACTTTTTTGATTCTTGTATTACATTGTTTGGCGCGCATTTATCTAGGTTAATAAGCTGTTCTACCTTTATATTTAACTTTTTGGGCGGGATAGAAGCACCCCACAAGCGTATATGTGTAAGGAACCCATAGCCCACCCAGAGAGAGTTATTTAACCTTAAGTGTAAGCCTCCATTGGTAAGCAAGAACAGACAAAATTGCGATCGCCAAACGCATTATCTATCCGGCCCACCGCCGGCCAAAACTTATGTTCGCGAGTCCAAGAGGCCGGATAAGCCGCTTGCGCGCGAGTATAAGGACGATTCCACTCATCTACCATCAGAGATTCTGCGGTGTGCGGCGCATTTTTTAAGACGTTATTTTGCGCGTCAACATTACCTTTTTCAATCTCCGCAATTTCGCCTCGAATCGCAATCATCGCATCGCAAAAACGGTCTAATTCCTGCTTCGATTCGCTTTCCGTCGGTTCCACCATTACCGTACCAGCAACCGGCCAAGAAACCGTCGGCGCGTGATAGCCGTAATCCATCAACCGTTTAGCGATATCTTCGACTTCAATAGCCGCCGATTTTTTGAGCGATCGCAAATCCAGAATGCACTCGTGCGCCACTAAACCAGCTTTCCCTTTGTACAAAACTGGATAATAAGATTCTAACCGTTGGGCAATGTAATTAGCATTAAGAATTGCTACTTTTGTCGCCTCAGTTAAACCCACTCCTCCCATCATCCGAATGTACATCCAAGAAATAGTCAAAATGCTAGCACTTCCCCAAGGCGCGGCGGAAACAGCACCAACTGTTGACTGTTGACTGTTAACTGTCAACTGTTGACTGTTGACTGTTGACTGTTGACTGTTAAGAATAGAATGACTGGGCAAAAATTCTACCAAATGAGACATTACCCCAATCGGGCCCATTCCCGGCCCGCCACCACCGTGAGGAATACAGAAAGTTTTGTGCAAATTCAAGTGGCAAACATCAGCACCAAAATCACCGGGGCGGCACAAACCAACTTGAGCATTCATATTTGCGCCGTCCATATAAACTTGTCCGCCGCAGTTGTGGACAATATCGCAAATTTCTTTAATTTCTTCCTCAAAAACGCCGTGAGTTGATGGATATGTCACCATCAAAGCCGCCAGTTCATTTTTGTGCTTCTCGGCTTTTTTATGTAAATCTGCGACATCAATATTACCCTGAGAATCGCACTCAACAGCAACTACTTTCATCCCCGCCATCACCGCGCTAGCCGGATTTGTACCGTGGGCTGACTGGGGAATCAAACAGATATTTCGGTGAGATTCGCCTCGGTGTTCGTGGTATTGGCGAATAACTAACAAACCCGCGTATTCGCCTTGGGAACCAGCGTTTGGCTGCAAAGAAATTCCCGCAAAACCTGTGATTTCTGCCAGCCACTGTTCTAGTTGCACGAACATCTTTTGATAGCCGCGAGTTTGATCGCGGGGTGCAAAGGGATGTATCTTGCCAAATTCCCCCCAAGTCACCGGCATCATCTCTGCTGTTGCATTCAATTTCATTGTGCAAGAACCCAAGGGAATCATCGATGTATTTAGCGATAAATCCTTGGCTTCTAAACGGTGCAAATAGCGCAAAAGTTCAGTTTCTGAATGGTAGCTGTTGAAAACTGGATGACCGAGATAGCTGCTGGTGCGATCGCAAAAATCTGGTAAGGTCAGATATAAGCTCAATGCGTCTGCATCCAGCGGAATTTTTAGAGCATTCTCCCCGTCAGCCCTGATATAATCTTTATCCTGTGCAAAAATTTTCCACAACTCTTGCACATCTTCAACGGTGACAGTTTCATCTAAAGTTATTCCCACTGTCGAATCATCGAAAACTCGGAGATTAATTTTGCGAGCTTTAGCAGCTTCTAGAAGTTCTGACAGCGGTTTATCTCCCAATTCTACCCGCAAAGTATCGAAGAAAGGTTGAGAACCAATTTTGTATCCGAAACTTCTTAAACCGGATGCCAAAAGTGCCGTTAAACTCCATACTTTCTCAGCAATATCTTTGAGTCCAGACGGGCCGTGATAAACAGCATACATACTTGCCATCACTGCCAGCAAAACTTGAGCAGTACAAATATTGCTGGTTGCTTTTTCGCGGCGGATGTGCTGTTCGCGAGTTTGCAAAGCCAAACGTAAAGCAGATTTGCCGTTGGCATCTTTAGAAACGCCGACAATTCGCCCCGGAACTTGCCGTTTAAACTCTTCTCGCGTGGCGAAATAGGCGGCGTGGGGCCCTCCGAATCCCATCGGCACTCCGAAGCGCTGAGTGCTTCCTACGGCTATATCCGCGCCGAATTCGCCGGGGGGTGTGAGCAAGCAAAGGCTCAAAATGTCGGCGGCTACTGTGACTAATGCGCCGACTTCGTGTGCCGATCGAATAAAATCGGTATAGTCGTAAATTGCGCCGTCTGTGGCGGGGTATTGCAGGAGAGCGCCGAAGATTGTACGATCGAACTCAAAGCTTTGATGGTCGCCGACAATTACCTCAATTCCCAACGGCTTAGCGCGAGTTTGCACAACTTCCACAGTTTGAGGGTGGCAATCTTGGGAAACAAAAAACGCTTTTGCCCCCTTTTTGCTGGCGCCGTAACTCACCGCCATCGCTTCCGCCGCCGCAGTCCCTTCATCCAGCAAAGAAGCGTTGGCAATTTCCAAACCCGTGAGGTCAATTATCATGGTTTGGAAGTTCAGCAAAGCTTCCAATCGCCCTTGAGCAATTTCGGCTTGGTAGGGAGTGTAAGCTGTATACCAGCCGGGATTTTCTAGGATATTCCGCTGGATGACCGGGGGAGTTATGCAGTCGTGATATCCAGTCCCGATGTACGATCGAAATACCTGATTTTTTGCAGCAATTTCCTTCAATTCTGCCAAAGCGCTGTACTCGCTTTGCGCTGCGGGAAGTTGTAGCGGTTGAGAAATGCGAATCGCCGCTGGAACCGTTTTGTCAATCAACTCATCGAGGCTGGAAATGCCCAAAACATTGAGCATTTGCTGGATTTCGCTGGGTGTCGGGCCAATGTGCCGCCCCGCAAAACCATTGATGGAGGAAAGGTTTTGCTGCTGGTTGGGTTCAAGTTGAGGGCTGTAGAGTACCAAGGCGGATTCTCCTGAATAGACTTTTGCTTCTTTGTTTGTAACATTTTGCTAAGAAAACCAGGAAGATTTTCTGCCTCTATCAAAGTCCGACAGTCTGACAGGGGTTGAAACCCCTGTCTCATAGCTAAAGTCGTCGGTCGCCGACTTTAGATTAAGGCGCACTTATCGCCACTCCCCGCGCAACTGGTTAGTATTTCAGTCGTCTAAAGACGACTTGTGCTAAAAGCCCCGTGGGTTTCAACCCTGGCGGATTGTGGAGGAATCAACGAGCCCTATGCCCAAATTCCCACTCAAAACTCCCAACTCAAAACTATTCCCCTTCGACCATTTGGCGATACTTCTCGGCGGATAAAGCGTCATCGACTTCGCTGGTGTTGTCAACGCGCACTTTCAGCAGCCACCCGTCCCTGTAGGGGTCTTCGGCCAAATTTTCGGGAGACTCTACAATGTCATCATTGCGTTCTACGACGATACCGGTAACTGGTGCTTTCAAGTCTTCAACCGCTTTCACTGATTCGACTGTACCGAAAGCTTCGCCCTTTTCCAACCCTGCACCGACTTCGGGTAAATCTAGAAACACGATATCGCCGAGTTGGTCAACTGCAAAGGCACTAATGCCGATGGTGGCAATTTCGCCTTCGAGTCGGATGTATTCGTGGGTGTCTAGGTATTTCAAGTCATCGGGGTATGTTAGTGCCATGTCTTTTCTCGCAATAAAAAAGTATTAGTTAAATCTTATTCAACTATGAGCCTTTAGTGATGGCTAACTCGCACAAAAAAAATATCAAACGCTTGCTTTTCGGAGAATTTTCTGTCAAACGACTTATGCGCTCTATAATTTTTATTTACGCATTTCTGTGTTTTTACGGTTTCTTTTTTTCAGAACGGCTAATTTTTCAACCTCCGCCATCTAGCCAGAGCGATAGCAGGGAATTTATCAAAGTTAGCTCAGCTAATGGCGTGAAAATTTCTGCTGTTCATTTTCCTAACTCGCAAGCTAAATAGGGCTTGCTGAATAAGTTAAGAAAAATCGCTATCGCAATTAATGGGTGATTCAAGCTCGGCGAAACATAATTTTTTGTTGACTATAACTTGCCCAGTTATAGCTTTTAGTAATGATTGCTCAGTCAACAGGTGTGATTTTTGGTTTTTGACATAAAAACACACAAAAAACCCGTCTTAACCAGGTAGAAAGGTTCATTACTAAAAAAGTAATAGCAATAGCTGTACCAGAAGTATTATCAA
Source organism: Microcoleus sp. Pol12A5 (assembly GCF_036701435.1). Classification (NCBI taxonomy): domain Bacteria; kingdom Bacillati; phylum Cyanobacteriota; class Cyanophyceae; order Oscillatoriales; family Microcoleaceae; genus Microcoleus; species Microcoleus sp. Pol12A5. The sequence goes on along the minus strand of NZ_JAUBQU010000137.1, from coordinate 730 downwards.
GTTTTGCCATCACGCGATTCAAGGTGAATCTTCTTTTTCGCAAGTCCCAAATTTTCCCTCAATAGAGTTACGAATTCTCTCATCTTCCCAGGCTTGTTTCTTTGTTTCCTTACTGACATTTGCTGGTGGCCTTCCTAACGGAGGCCCACTCATTCTAATTCCTCTTTCTTTACACCAAGCTCGGTTTTCCCTTGTTCGATAAATGCGATCGGCATGGACTGATTCTGGGTAGTATCCTGTGTAACTTTTAAATGCTTCTATTTGGGCTTTTAAGTCTCCCGATTCGTTAAAATTCTCCCAACTTATTCGGTCTAAAAACACATACCTATCAAAGCAACTCGCTGACAGTTTAGCTCCAAACTCTACAGGTTTTCCTGCTTTACCTCTAATAATGGGACGGATGTGGGGTTGACTTACACTTACTATTCTGTCCTCAATACTCTGTTTGTTATTTTCAAATAACCAGAGTTGTTGGCGATAGACTTCTGTGAGGACTAGCAAAGTTTTATATTGCTTTTTGGTCAGACTTTCCAGAGTCGCACCTGATTCGATTAGCTGATCGATATGAGCCAAATTTCTTTTGATATATTGCAGTTGTTTTTTAATTGCTTGGATTTTTTTGTTTCGGGTCGGTCGTCGTTGTTTGGCTACTGCTAAGTAGTCTTTTCTGGCTATTTTTCGGTAGGTTCTGGGTTTTTTCTTGATTTTTACTGTGAGAGATTTATAGAGA
>NZ_JAUBQU010000136.1:0-15767 GCF_036701435.1 Microcoleus sp. Pol12A5 | reverse complement strand
AAAGCGTTTCAAGTTTAAGTCTAGCTAGCTCAAGACTTAGCGTTACATAGTTTATTTTTTTCCTGTCCACCTACTTACAAAGTATATGTCCTAGAGGGGCGGGTGAACCAATCTCTTCAATCAACTCTCAGAGCTGCAATAAACCCGCCAATCCTCGGATATTATGGTTAATTTAGCAGATTTGATATTATCAAAAAAGCTGGGATAATCTGCCCAAAAACAGTTGACAAATGAGAAACAATTTGCTTAACCTGAATTGAGAATTAGGAACAGAGAAAATGCGATCGCTAAATTTCTTCTTCATATTTCTGATTTGCTTGGCTCTAGTATTATTCAGTATCGAAAATACACAGCCAGTCGCGATTCAAGTTATCGAAGGCGTCCAAGTTAAAGCTCCGCTGTGCGTAGAACTAATTGTAGCGACCGGATTAGGGGCAACACTAGCCTGGCTGTTCAGTCTGTGGTCGAGAATGCAGCGAACCCTCGCATTGCGCCAAGAGATTCGCCAAGTTCGCGAAAAAGAGCAGCGGATTCAGGAATTAGAACAAAACCTTGAACGCTATAAAGCTGAAGTAGAAGGCAAACAACCTTTGTTAGAAAGTGCAGAACCGATAAGTTTAGAAATAGCAGCCATTGAGGGTACAACTGCTGAAATGACCGCCAATTAACTTGATATGCTCTCTCGTTTTCTCAGAGGCAAAATCTAAAATCTAAAATCTAAAATCTAAAATCGAATGGCCGTTTCCCGAGACCAAGATGGTTTAGAAACGATTTCCGAGGGGATCGCAATTTTAATTGACCTCGCAGAACGGGGAGAAATCGATCCTTGGGACGTTAAGGTAATTGAAGTTTTCGATCGATGTTTGAGCAAGCTTACGAACGCCTGCGATGGCGATGCCAGTAAGGATTTCTCTGATTTGTCCCACTCCGGTCAAGCGTTTTTGTACGCTTCCATGCTGGTTTTGCTCAAAGCAGAAAGTATCGTCCTCTCAGAACCCCCCGCGAATCCAGAGTCTGCCGAGGAGGCGACACTCGAAGACGCAGAGCACTCAGGAGGGCGACACTTGCCCCAGCATTTGGAGCGGCAATTGCGCCGTCGAGGTGTAGCTCAACTACCGCAAAAACGCCCGGTGACTCTCCCAGAACTGATTGAGCAGTTGCAGCTCATGAAAGCCGCCATGGAGCAGACAGTTACCCCCCGGCGTCGCCCTACCTCAAAAATGCGATCGCAAGCAGCTCAGGCTATCTTTGAGCTAGCTCACCAAGAAAATCTCGTAGAAACTGCTAGCGAACTCGAACGGTTTCTGGCTCAGCGGGGCTCGGAAATTGACGAGGGTTGGCTGGACTTGGACAAATTGTTGGACCTCTGGCATCATAACGATTTGCACTCTCCTGTCAACCCAGAACTCCCGGTATCGACTGGGGAAGTTCACTTGCCAAATCATGACCGTGTGGGTATTTTTTGGGCACTGTTGCTGCTGTCGGCTCAGTCTAAAGTAGAGTTGCTTCAAGAGGAGTTTTACCAAGACCTTAAAATCCGCGCGCTTTGAGCTTGCAGGGTATTAGTTTATCGGGCGAAACTAATAACTGTGCCGCTGCGTCGGTTAAAATTCCAGACAGAACCTCGCTCGCCGCCATTCTGCTGCTGAGTCTCGAATGCGGACACCGGGAGTGCGAAGTTTTTGCTGATTCCCGATTCCTGGTTTTTTAAATCAAGCAAATAGGGAAGAGTCATTGATAGCCTGGTACGATGTCGCCTATAAATAGGTCAGTCGATTTTAGATTTTAGATTTTAGATTTTAGATTTACTTTTGCATTGAATCTGAGAGCTTGAACTAGCGTCTAAAATTTTGAAATCGACCCGGACGCTCGCGTCGGAAACTTGTACCCGTTTTTGGGCGGAGTCAGGATTTTGCTGCGATCGCAACCGCTAGCATCTAATTGTTCAGTTGATATCAGTTAACAGAGGGTTGAGGAAGTTAATAATGAAAGCGATGATTCTGGCGGCCGGTAAAGGCACTCGCGTCCGTCCCATTACTCAGACAATACCCAAACCGATGATTCCCATCCTGCAAAAGCCAGTGATGGAGTTTTTGGTTGAATTGCTCCGCCAGCACGGATTTGACCAGATTATGGTCAATGTTTCCCACCTGGCAGACGTGATTGAAAACTACTTCCGCGACGGTCAAAAGTTTGGGGTACAAATTGCCTATTCTTTTGAAGGGCGAATTGAGGAGGGAGAAATGATTGGAGAGGCTCTCGGTTCGGCTGGCGGCATGAAACGAATTCAGGATTTCTCGCCGTTTTTTGACGATACTTTTGTGGTGCTGTGCGGCGACGCTTTGATTGACTTGGACTTGACTGCTGCTGTGAAGTGGCACCGGGAAAAAGGGGCGATCGCTACTATTGTTATGAAATCGGTTCCCCGCGAGGAGGTCCCCAGTTACGGAGTGGTAGTAACAGATGAGTCTGGCAAAATTAAAGATTTCCAAGAAAAACCTTCTGTAGAGGAAGCTCTGAGTACCGACATTAACACTGGTATTTATATTTTTGAACCGGAAATATTCAAATACATCCCTTCGGGCCAGGAATACGATATCGGTTCGGAGTTATTTCCCAAGCTAGTAGCAGAAGGCGCGCCTTTTTACGGGATTAGCATGGACTTTGAGTGGGTGGATATCGGCAAAGTTCCTGACTACTGGCGGGCAATTCAGAGCGTGCTGCTGGGACAAGTTAAAAATGTTTCGATTCCCGGAATTGAAGTGCGCCCCGGTGTTTACGCGGGTTTGAATGTAGCTGTCAACTGGGATAAGGTTGATATTACTGGGCCTGTTTACATTGGTGGGATGACGATCATTGAGGATGGAGCGAAAATTGTCGGGCCGACAATGATTGGCCCAAATTGCTGGCTTTGCAGTGGCGCAACGGTGGAAAACAGCGTGATTTTTGAGTATTCCCGTTTGGGCCCGGAGGTGCGGTTGGTTGACAAACTGGTGTTCGGGCGCTACTGCGTTGATAAAACCGGGGCGGCGATCGATTTGCAAGCGGCTGCTCTCGATTGGCTGATTACTGACGCTCGCCAAGTTTTACCCACTCAACACGGAGAAGAGCGGCGGGCGATCGCAGAAATTCTCGGCAATCCTGAATAATTGCTAATTGCTAATTGCTAATTGCTAGTTGCTCAAAGTAAGGTGCGCAGTGCGCACCCTACATTTTAAGACTGAAGATAAGTATATTGGCTGAGACTCCGCTCGTAATTTTGCAGCAAAAGTTGGGCCTCCGAAAGAGTAATTTTATTTTGCTGCAAAGCTGCTTCTGTCTGACGGCGGATGCTTTCAACCAAATTTTCTGAATCGTACTGTACGTAGCTGAGCACTTCTTTCATAGTGTCTCCTTTCACAACGTGTTCGATATGATAGCCAGAAGGTGTTAGCTGAATGTGAACTGCATTAGCATCGCCGAATAAGTTGTGAAGGTTGCCCATAATTTCTTGATAAGCACCTCCCAAAAATAGCGCCAAATAGTACGGTTCTCCAGGTTTGAGAGTATGCAGTTCCAAAACCGACTTCACATCTCGCAAATCGATGAATTGGTCGATTTTGCCGTCGCTGTCGCAGGTAAGATCGGCTAAAATACCCCGTTGAGTTGGTTCTTCGTCGAGTCGGTTAATTGGCATAATTGGGAACAATTGGTTAATTGCCCAACTATCCGGTACTGACTGGAAAACAGATAAGTTGATGTAATAAATAGACGCCATCACTTTTTCTAACTCTTCCAAATCATCCGATACATATTCTTTTAGCCTCGCGATCTTCTGTATTTTATCGCAGCAAGCCCAGTACAACTGTTCGGTTTTCGCCCGTTCCGCAATTCCCAAATAGCCTAAGTTAAATAAACTGACTGCTTCTTCCTTAAATTGGATAGCATCGTGATAAACTTCTTGGTAATTTTCGGGACTGATAGATTGGTAAATTTCGTAGAGATTGCGCGGAATTTGGTGCGCGTTTTCATCTACTGGTTCGGGTACTTCTCTGGGGACATCGCTAGTACCGAGTACGTCAAAAACTAACACTGATTGGTGAGAAGCGATCGCCCGCCCGCTTTCGCTAATGATAATGGGAACCGGGATTTTCCGCTCGTCGCAGGCATCTTTCACTCCCGCTACTACGTCGTTAGCGTAGTTTTGCATATTGTAGTTTTTGGAAGCGTGGAAGTTTGTTTTAGATCCGTCGTAGTCAACGCCGAGTCCACCGCCTACGTCCAAGTAGTTCATATTAGCTCCCAATTTAGCTAATTCTACATAAATGTGGCTGGCTTCTCGAATGGCGTCTTTGATGACACTAATTGAGGAAATTTGAGAGCCGATGTGAAAGTGCAGTAACTGCAAACAATTGAGCATTCCAGCTTTTTCTAGTTCGCCGACTGCACGGATAATTTCAGGAATTGTCAAGCCAAATTTTGCCCGATCGCCCGTGGAACCTCCCCAGCGGCCAACCCCTTTGGTAGTGAGTTTTGCTCGCACTCCCAAAATCGGTTTAATTCCTAATGCTTTGCTCGCGGCGATTGCGAGTTCTACTTCCTCAATTTGCTCCAGCACAATTACGGAAGTTTGCCCTAGCCGCTGCGCCAAAATAGCAGTTTCGATGTATTCGCGGTCTTTGTAACCATTACAAATTAACAAAGCGCCTGGAGTTTTCAATGTCGCCAAAGCTATCATTAATTCCGGTTTAGATCCGGCTTCCAGTCCGAAGTGATGGGGTTGACCAAAACGCACCAAATCTTGAATTAATTGTCGGTGCTGGTTGCATTTAACTGGAAACACACCGCGATAGACATTTTTGTAATTGTACCGAGCGATCGCTCTGGCAAAACAAGAATTTAAGCGCTCGATCCGGTCTTCCAAAATATCAGAAAATCGAATCAGCAGGGGCAAAGCCAAATTCCGCTGTTTCAGGGATTCTACCAGTTCGCACAAGTCGAGGGAACCGCCGCGATCGCCCTTGGGAGAAACTGTAACGTGACCGGCTGCATTGATCGAAAAATACGGTTCGCCCCAACCTTGAATGCGGTAGAGTTTCTCACTATCTTCTATTGTCCAAGATTTTTGTGGCAGTTGAGCCGCCGTTACCAAAGCACTGTCTGGTGCTGTCAAACTCGTGACTGTTGGCGAGTGAGTCGATAGCGGATCGAGATCGGAGAAAGCAGCGGTGGCTGGGGAACTCATCTTATCGGAAACCTCTTTGAGGAGTGGTCAAATAGATAGTTTATCGCACATATCGGGTTTCCTGATGCAGTTGAAAATTCACTTTGGGTACACGACCCGTCGATTTGAGATTTTAGGATTGACTCCACAGATGGATGAAGGTGGGGGATGGAACTAAAATCTCAACCGTAATTGCTTTCCAAGACTTATTTCTTCAAGGAAGTATCCGTATGTAGGTGAATTCGGAAACCAGCTTTCCGAGTTCACCTGGACCAAGAGAGTGGTCGGACGATCGCTCGCCCGACACACACTAACCAAAAATCACCTCCGGCGGCGCCATGTCAGCCCCCATCATCAATCCCCCGTTGCTAGACTTCTTCAAGCCCGGTTGAGGTGCTTTTTCTGGGGTCTTCTGAGCCGGTGCCACTGAGGCTGGCGGTGTCACCTGCGTTGGAGGCACTGCCTGTGCTCCTGGCACCACGGGTTGCTGCGACAGCCAACCCAAGCCCCCTACAGCCCCAGCCATCAAAGCGGTGTAGCCGATGTACAAATGCACCGGACGCATTTGAAAGCCTTCGCTTGAGTCGGAATCGGAAACAGACACATACATACTGGGAATTGGGCTCGGATCGGGTTTGGGCAAAGCATTCGCCATAGCGCTGCCGTCTAGTCCCAAGGCGTCGCCGAGTCTGCGGATAAAACCTCTAACGTAAATATCTTGGGGCAGTTTGTCGATTTCCCCATTTTCGATCGATTCGATGTGGTGCAGCGGCACGAGAGTTTGACTGTGGAGTTGCTGCATGGATAGGGAGCGAATTTGCCGTCCTTTACGCAATTCTCCACCCAACTCCCGCAGGCACTCTTCTCGCTTTTGAACGGCTAAAGCTGCTTCTTCTTCCTTGGTGAGTTTTTTCGGCTTTTTGGGAAAACCGAACCCTGGGAAGGATTTTCCGGGGACGGTGACAGTTGCAGGTGGAGCCGACTCGACTTTAATTTCGTCTTGGGGCGCTTGTTTGCTGTCTTCAGAAGTGTTAGTGTCTCGATCGGAATTTTCAGTGTCGGACTCGGTTTGGGGGGGCGCTTCCACACTAGCGCTGCGCCAATAGAAGACAGGAACACCTACTGGTGACTCCAATGCTTGAATTTCTGTCACCGTCTCAATGGCGGGACTTACAGCAGTAACACTCTCTTGGGGTAGTTGCGGTTCAATTTTGTTTTGTTTGGGAAATCGATCAAATGCGAGCTTGACGGCTTCTCTGCTAACTGCTCTAATTAAAATTTCGGCAGCGGAGGCGGCTTCGCCCAACATTGTTTGCAGGCTAGCTAGAGCGTGGCTATAGGTGTCGCTACAGAGGAGTTCAGTTTCTATTTGACCTAGGACAGAACGAAAACTTTCTTGAGAAATTTCAATAGTTGGGTGATCTGTCACCCCAAAATAAGCCTCGGGTTTCAGTGCCATGATATTCATGTTGTCTTGGTAGAAGGTATCTGAGTACGTTCTTCGACAGGTTGGCAGTGATTCCGGATGTCGGTTGGGGGAGAGTGGGAGAGTGAGGGAGAGTGAGAGAGTGAGAGAGTGGGAGAGTGGGAGAGGCGCAATTCCCCCTTATTGATTGTCTATTGCTTGTGGATGCGATCGAGCAAAAAAAGAGCCCCGAAAATCCCGACAAAATGGGCAACAGTGGCGTGAGTATTGGCGAGTACGACAAATATATCTAGGGGCTGAATAAATCGGCCCAAATCAACTGCGGCACCGAACAAGGCTTGCGGCTGAGCTAGAGATTTGGCTAAAAGCGTGCCGCTGATGGCTTCTGCGCCGATGAGCGTCAGTACCATTCCCGATAAGTTGCTCCAAAGTGCCAGCCGCACTTCTTTGATGGTGTCTGCTTTTTTGGGGCGGACAGCGTTAGCGGGCGATCGCAGTTGTCTCGACAAGCGGGTGAAGCGGAAAGAGCGATAAACGCTGTAAGCGAGTACGGCCAGCCCGCAAATGGCAAAAAATACGCCGCCGCCGGTGCCGGCACTGGTTGAACCCGCAGCGGCGCTAGCCCTGGGGATGGCGAAGGGGATGGCAAAGAGCAAAATGATCGCCGCTACCACCCCTAGCACTACCTGTACCCAGAAGCAAACCCAGCCTGTTGTACGAAGGGCAAAGGCTACTCGCTGTACCGCGACAGGAAGCTTATCGTTATCTAACTGATTAGTCATATTTTGAGCGGGTATAATTAATTGGCATTAGTTGGCAGCAGTTTTTTCTCTTCGGGGACGGTTGACGGCGGTTAAGCCTCTTTATAATAGAAGTAGCAATGTTTAAGATTTGTAACTAACATTGGATTTCACATTTGAATAGCGTCGATCGCCAGGTACCCAAAGCAATGACACAACTACAACCCACCGTCACTCCCAAACTGGAACAGCCAAAGTTTGGCTTCAACAGCTACGCGGAACGCCTTAACGGTCGAGCCGCCATGATCGGTTTTTCTCTAACTTTAATTATCGAGTATGTCACAGGCCAGGGCTTGCTGTCCTGGTTAGGTCTCAACTAATTTTAGCAACGGCGCGGTCAGCCTTACACTTTGTCTTGACTCTTCCGGCAGCGGGTGTGACTTCTGCTGACCGCGACAAATTCGGGAATTGATTAAAATATTAATTAGAAACAAGCCCAGCGACTTCTCTGTCGAGAGAGATCTGTTCCCGAATGCAATAGCTGGCTTTTGGAGGTGTATATGGGGTGGAATTTTGATTTGACTAGCTTGGCAATTTTGCCTCGCTCCCGTACAATTCCCCACAGGCGAGAAGATTAATTTAGGTGAAGCTAGTCTTTGAGCTAGAAATCCCGATCGTTCCGCCAACTCTAAGTTTTAGAGCTTGTAAATAAATATAGAACAGAGTAAAACCAAATGAATGCTTCGTGGACGCGACTTTTGAGGTCAGCTTACCGTAGAGAACCAATTACCAGTTTTGTTGTGACAGTGGGCGTTGTCGATGCAGCCATCGGCAGCATCGGTGCGAGTGGCTCTTTATTGGCTTTTGGGCTTGGCACCGCTGGGGTGGCGATGGCTCTCCGCTGGTGGCAAATTTACCGCTCTGGAGCCGAACAAACCGCACCTGCTCCCGAATACTATCTTCCTCCTCAGTCTTCTAGACCTCAGTTGCCCGTGCTTAACGTGTCTAAAAAAAATCCTCCTTATTAAGATTAGCGGGCAATGGTGACTGGGCGATGTGCCGATCGACTCCCTGGATCTGAGGCACTAAAAGATAGGGCAAGAAAGTCTTTCGATCTTGGATGCTTGGTGTATGAATATTTCTGTTGCCGAGAAACTGTACAAAATTGGCTCTGTAGCTGCCTGTAGTGGTTTGTCGGTGAAAACTGTTCGTTACTATGAGGAGATGGGCTTGCTGTCTCCTGCGGTAAAGCGATCGCCCGCTGGTTATCGCTTGTTTGGCGAAACGGTATTTAACAGGTTGGCGTTTATTAAACGATCTCAGACTCTGGGTTTGAGCCTTCAGGAGATTAAGGATATTTTACAAGTTCGCGATCGGGGAGAGTTGCCTTGCTCTGAAGCGAAGCAGCATCTCACGGCTAAGGTAGAGGAAATTTCCGTGCAAATTGCAGCCTTAGAAACTTTGAAGAGGGAGTTGCAAGGCATTCTCAACTGCTGGCAAGAGCAACCATCGCAGGCGAGCATTACTCGCACGATTTGTCCGAACATTCAGCGGGATTGAGCAGCGGAAAGATACAAAAAAAGGGAAGGAATTATCGGTTTCCTTCCCTTGATGGTTTGGTTGGTGGTTTGGTTGGTGGTTTTGTCGATCGTGTTGAGCTTTTAACTGTTTTCGCAGAGTTTGCTGTTGCTTTTTGAGTTGCCGAGCTCTGGCTGAGCCGCCTTTACCTTTGGAGTTTCTACCCTCGCTGCGGGGAGACTCCCAACTTTTTAGTCTCATGTTTTTAATTGTTTACACTACTTCTATAATACATCACCAGATTTTCACTGTCAAGTATTTTTTAGAGCGATGTTTCGTAGTATCAACTGTTGACTGATGGGGATTTGCTACAGACATTGGGATTGTGCGCCCATTGCCTGCGGCTGGTTACGCCTACAGGCTTTTTGACAAGTTGGGACGTAAGGGCGATCGCATGATTTAATTAATCATACTGGTATACTCAGTAATTAATTAATGAGTGGAATTAATCGCCAAATCACCCTTAACAGCAGGCACATTGCTAAACACTTGCCAGACACGCCACAAACGAGAAGACTGCTGAATAAAGGACGTGCTGCTCATGTTTTTAACGATGAGGCTACTATGAATCAGGTAGCTCAAGCCATAATAGAAGATGGAGAATTTACAGGTACGATTCGGGGCTACGATCGTTATGGTATGTTTTTTGCTGAATCAATTGGTTATAGAGTTGACCCGGATGGTAGCCGTCTTTTACTTTACTACGAAAAGATAAAAGTTGATGCAGAAAACCGATACCACGTTAAGCCTCGAAGCCGATTTAGTGAAGAATAACTGGGAGTTTACAGAGGTATGGATCGATCCAAATCTTTCACCGCCTTATCTGCTTTTGTTACTAAGTGACGCTGAGGGAAATTGTCAGATATACGATCCGGCTGAGGGTTATAAAGTTGTGTTTTCTAGTCAGAGTTATGATGAGGCGCAGTATTGGCTTTTAGAGGATGAGTATGAACCCGTAGAAGGGCGGCTGAGTGTGTCGGAGTTAGTTTGAATAATTCATGTAGGGGCGATTCCCTACGGATAGCTGCGCTTCACGCACTTTTTGACAATTAGGGATGTAAGGGCGATCGTTATTCATTACGATCGCGATCGACCCCTACAAGCTACAAAAACTCATCTACTGGGAAACCCGGTTATGCTCATTTATAACTTAGCTATAAACTCATCAGGTGTGACCTTTGCTTGCTTTAGAACACCGCTGAGAGTACCAATTTTTAACTCGCGGTGGAGTGGCACAACGCAAACAATTTCTCCGTCTGGAAGAGGCTTTTTAAGGACAATGTGGCTACCCGTTTGTCTGGCTTGATAAAAGTCTAAACGCTCTAGTACGCGAATTACTTCTAGGCTTGATATTCTGGGCAACCTAGGCATAGCTAACCTCTATGCTAGTTACAAACCTGGGAGTGATTTCGTCGGGTAAAGGACACTCTTCGAGATAGAGCCTTGTAGCTTCTTTGAGATTAGCGATCGCTTGTTCTATGGTTTCGCCTTGGTCAATTGTGCCGACTTCTGGACATTCGGCAATGTACATATCTTCTTCTTTGTAAATGATGACTGTGAAGCTTTTAGTTTTCATTATATTTTTGCTTTCAGCATCAGAGGTTGCTTAGTTTCTATTTCCTAGTTTATCTTGGATGTAATTTTTTTGCAAGTACAGGGGAAGAGGCGCGATCGCGCTTTGTGACAATTTGGGATGTAAGGGTGATCGCTCTTTTTCAGATTCAAGTATTCGGATTAGCTGTTGCCTTCGTGATGTACTGGATAATCACGTCAAAATCCTTACGGATTTCTGCCAGTTGTTGAACCCAAGTATTAGAAGCAGAAATCGCTTCCTCTCCCTCCTGACGAGCGGCTGCAATTTGCTTCTCAATCTCTCCGTAAACTTGTTGCTCACATTCAAAGAGCTGTATTTCAATCTGATTTTCCAAGTCTTTTGCTATTGATTGAAATTGACTGGTAATATCGCGACGGACATCAGCCATTTGCCTTTCTCGCTCATGTTCCTGTTGTATTTGTAAAATATCTAGTCCTACCGAAACAAGTGCTAGAGCTGGTCCCAGAAATTTAGCAGCATTGCCGATGTTTTTAGCCATACCAACCGCCTGCCAAGGCTTAAACTTAAAGCCGACAAATTTTCCCACAGCCACAACACCTTGATGTAGACCGCTTCCTGCTACATCTATAGAACGTAGAAATCCTTGTTCAGCAGCGGTTTTTGCAAAACTCCTCGATGCCAAAGTGGTCAGCTTCACCCCGGCCGTCTCACCAATTTTTTTAAGCAAGTTAACTTGGCTTTTTAATCGCTCCATATCCATACCAGCCCCCAGATTTTGGGCTGATATATTTTGATTTTTATCTAGGCAAGCAACAAAACTCTTGACTAGATCACCTTCTAGCACTTTTTCAACCTCCTGCCGGATATCTTCAACTGCTACATTTACAGCATCTTGCAGTTTGGTTTCTGCTTTCTCATAGTGCTTCTGCACATTCAGTTCAGCTTGTTTATTCAGATTTTCAAATTTCTGCTCGCTACCTACTGCTGCGGCAAGAGTGTTACCTTCGCTAGCAACTCCTGAAGACATCTCCAGGGCTATATTTTTAACCTTGGTTCGCAGGCGATCGCGCTCTTTACGCACTGTGCGAGATAACCGTGTCAGCACTTCAAAAAAAGCAGAATCTTCGCTAGAGTTGCGAGTAAAACTCAACTGAGCCTCATCAACGCAGCTTAGAGCAATTCGGACGGGTGTATCAAAACGAGCAAGGGAGCCACGACGCTCTACAAACTGATTGAGAGCCTCAATAAAAGTTGGAAAGCGGCTGATTTCCGTCAGGAAATCATCCTTGCCGTCAATGCCTTCACAGTAGTCTTTGGCATCAATAAAGCAGATAGGAAATTCATCAAGACTGTAAGGCTTCAGTGCATCGGCAAGACTTTGGCGGTAGTTGGCAATTTTTTGCTTTTCTTCTCCTGCTTCATCAGACATTTTATTGATGACTAACATCATTTTCCAGCGATAGCCTTTTTCATAGGCTAACTTCTTGAAATTCTCTGCTGTCAGTGAGTCAAAGAGCATATAGGTGAGGCAGAAAACCAGCAAGTCTGATTTGTTGATTGCCTCATAAGTAATCTCATCGTGATCTTGGCGGTCTGTAAAAAGTCCAGGGGTATCAATTAACTTGATGCCGTTCCAGTCATAATTGGTAGTTTTATCAGTAGCAATATCAGCATCAATACGGATATCGCGCCGTCCTGTCATTCCAGAGATAATAGTTGATTTGCCTGCACTGTACTGCCCCACAAAAGCTACGCCGAGAATTCCCTGTTCTCGATACTCTTTTAACTCATCGCGCACTTTTTTGCGAATCGCTGTTAGTTCGGCTGTCTTTCCCTGAGCCAGCAAATTGTCAAATTTTACTAGCGTTTTCTTGAAATAAGCACCGACATCAGCCGCTTTAAAGTTGGGGTTGTTCTGAGTCATGAGAGTTTAGTCTTTTTGGGTAGGTTTGAGATTGCTAAAGGAAATATCCTCTTGAAGGATGTGTTTAATATCCTCTAGTGATTTTAGTCGTTGAACTTTGGATTTTGTGACAATCTTCATATTGCGCCCGAAATCTCGTTCGACTTTATAAATGGTTTGGTTGATACCTTTAACAGTCAAGGGTTCCTGTTGTTCAGTAGACCAGTCAATGATTCGCTTGGCATAAGCACGATTTAGATAATTTTCTGAATCCGATAACTCCTTTTTTGCTTCTTCAAGCTGAGTCGCGATCGCCTCTAGTCCTTTAGTTAACTCCTCAAAGTAGGTGCCAATATTCACAGCAACAGAATCACAAAACTTGCTGAAGTTAGCCTCAGCTTCTCGGATTGTAGTTTGCTTGTGTTTATTAAATTGTTCAGTTAGTGAGTGGGAAATTTTTGCCACAGCTTCACCACGTTTCTGATCTTTGGATTTAAAAATATTTGTCATCAGGCTAAAAACAGTAGCAACAATACTAATAACAATGCCAACCGGCGCATTTATTACACTTAAAACAGTTAGAATAGTTCCCGCTACCAATAAAATACTTCCACCGATTCTCGTAAAATTTCTAGCAAATACACTTGAATCCTGCTTATGAAACATAAAATTTTCCCCTCCTAATTTAGCAATCAGTTGTAATTCATTTCCGACTTCTTCTAGAACTTCCCTAACTTCTTTGTTAAAATTTTCGCCATTCTCTTTATAGGCTAGTTTTAGGCGTTCCTCAAATCTGATAGACTTTAATTTTTTTTCCCATCCAGACTTCATTTGATTTTCGTTGGATTCCCAATAATCCTCAGCAAAGGATGGAATAGCATTGATAGCATCTTGAAAAATTGATACGATTTGTTGCTGTAAAGATTCACGGCTGTCCCTTCCAGCTCTATGGATTTGCTTTTCGATCGTCTGACGTTTATTTTTCAGCGTCTCTGTCAATTTTTCATAGACTAAAGCTTGTTGATTTACCCACTTATAAGGATTCTCAATTGCGCCTACGGTAGAACCTAGAAGAGTTTGAGAGCGCCGAATTGCGCCATGATTAACCAGAGATACACGAATTAAATCAAGAAAATCCTGCATCCGACTGGCCTTAAAAAGCTCCTGTTTCTTCTTTGCGTGTTCTGGTTCGCGGGAAAGCTGCGCCGCTAACAGCATCACAGGAACAATATCGAAATAGTCATTAGCATAATGCTCGCGAGCGTAGCGACGGATACGGTCAATGTGTCCGCCTAGACCACTTTGACCATCCATCACAAACATTTTATCGGGGTTCTTTAAGAAATGCTCCAACCGGCGAGAGTCGCGCAGGTTATTATGGACATTCAGTAGAATAATTAATGGCTTTGCTTTTTCTTTTAATAAGCGCAAGAAAGCAAACTCACTCTCTTGGATGCTGTCATTTGTGACCACATAACAAATCACATCTGACTCGTCGATAATACTTTTAGCGATTTCTTCATCACTTTTGCCACCGGGAGCGCCAATCCCAGGAGTATCAATGATGCGGATATTCTTCCACTCGTACACCCGATTAAACCGAGTTGTGCGCTGCTTGCCTACACCGATCGCATCCCATCCATCATCTGTAACTATGGCATGAAGAGTGCTTTTTCCTGCCTTAGTTCTGCCCATAAAAGTGATGCTGAAATGATTGAGAGCGCGTTCCTTGGCGCGAAGTGACTCCCGCACGTTCTCTATTTCTTTTATAATCTCGGCACTCAGAGAGTTTCTAGTATCCTCAAGTTGCTTGGCGACTTCCTTAGCAGTGGTAGCTTGACCTTTACTACCTGTTTTATGTTTGATGTCTTCGATAGCCTCTTGAATATTTTGGCCCAACTTGGAAAGTGCTGATAAAGCTCTTTGAAGTGCCAATTCTGCAAATTTGTAATCTTCATCGGCGATGACTGCACACAGACGAATTGCCTCGTCATATTCTGGCCCAGTTAACAGGATTTCCCGTCGTAGTTGCTCAACTTTTTGCTCACTCCCAGTGAGCTTTGCTACATTATCTACCAATGCGCGTGAAAGGAGAGAATCAGCCCCTGTAAGGAAACGCGCACCGAAAGAGACTTTCTGTTGTTGGTTGTGTTCGCCTATGAATCGGGTATCACTAAAAGCTCCAACTTCTGCCAACTGTCGCTGTACTTCTCCCGTTGGCCAGTTCCAAATCCCTGCTACTTGTTCCGCCATCTGGCGTTCTAATGCTGAACAGAAACCGTCAACATAGGCGATCGCCAACATTTGCGACATGGCCTCACTTTGCTCACCGGGCGACACTTTTCGAGCTAAATCGTCTACAGAAAGCTGGTTTTCCTCTTGAGCTAGAATTTTTTCCATCTCAGCGAGAGTGCGTTGAGAAGCGCCGATCAGCGTTGCTAGTTCGCGTAGTGCTTTCGACTCTTCACTGTGAATCTGCTGATCCGCACAGACCATGTGTGTGACTAATAGGAATGGGTAGTCTAGGTGTTCGGTGGTTCTTGAGCTTAGATCAGACATCTTAACTTACTTAATATTTGGATTGGTCACAGATTAAGGCAACAATAGACTGGCACTCCCGACAGATGTTAGAACCAAAAAAACGATTTTAAATGCTTCTTCCCATTTCATACATTTTGCGTCTCCTTTTGTATAAAACCTAAATGAATTATTTTTTAGCTTGTTATTTGTTTATTTATCTGTTTGCAGTCTTAAGTATAAATTATTTCCTAAATACCAAAGCTTGTCAAGCTATATCAAGTCATATTTAGTATATTTTTCCATCCCAACTCGACCATAAAAAGTCACATTTAGCTGCTTGCTCCCGAAAAAGTCATAGATTCAAGACTTATTCGGCGACAGCGTTTCCGAGTTCCTATCCTGTGATACCCTATTTTTAGGTGACTTAGAATCTCTGCTGCACCAGCAGTGCGATCGCCTAACCGCATCCGAACAACAAGCTATGGGTTGGCTAGCCAATACCCCCGAACCAGCCGACATCTCAAAAATACCAGAAAACCTGCAATTATCACCGCCAGAACTCTTGAAAGTCATGCAATCTTTAGGACGGCGGTCATTAGTTGAAACAGTAAAACAAAACGGGCGATCGCACTTTACGATCGCGCCCGTAATCAGAGAGTATATAACCAACAAAAAATGAAAATCGCCACCTGGAACGTCAACTCAATCCGCACCCGCCTAGAACACGTTACTAGCTGGTTGCAAACAAACTCCCCAGACGTTCTCTGCCTCCAAGAAACCAAAGTTCCCGATAAAGACTTCCCCCTAGAACCCTTCATCAACCTGGGCTACAACTGCTACAT
>NZ_JAUBQU010000135.1:0-15770 GCF_036701435.1 Microcoleus sp. Pol12A5 | reverse complement strand
TACTAGGCTTCCCAACGTTCGGCGACCAATTCAGCCAAGTCAACCACCCGCTGACTGTAGCCCCACTCATTGTCGTACCAAGCCAACAGCTTCACCATGTCGCCATCCATCACCAGCGTCAAGCTGGAATCCAGAATCGAAGAAGCATCACTTCCGCGATAGTCGCATGAAACTAAAGGCAAATCGTTGTACTCCAAAATCCCTTTCATGGAACCGGAGGCAGCTTCTTTGAACACTTGATTTACTTGCTCGGTAAAAGTCTTTTTCTCTACCTGAGCCACAAAATCAACTACCGACACATTGGGAGTCGGCACCCGCATGGCAATACCATTTAACTTGCCTTTCAATTCCGGAATCACCAAAGCCACAGCTTGGGCTGCTCCGGTAGAAGTCGGCACAATATTCATTGCTGCTGCCCGGGCCCGCCGCAAGTCTCGGTGGCTGGCATCCAGCAAGCGCTGGTCGCCAGTATAGCTGTGGGTAGTGGTCATCATGCCTTTGACGATGCCAAAATTTTCGTGCAGCACTTTCAGCACAGGAGCCAGACAGTTGGTAGTACAGCTAGCATTGCTGATGACTGTGTAGTCACTGTGCTTGTAGTTGTGGTGGTTGACTCCCATCACATAAGTGCCAACTTCAGAACCCTTGCCGGGAGCGGTAATTAGCACTTTTTTAGCGCCGGCAGTGATATGCTTCGATGCACCAGCTTGGTCAACGAAGACGCCGGTCGATTCAATAATCAGATCAATACCCCAATCTTTCCAAGGCAAGTTTAGCGGGTTGCGATCGCTCACGCATTTAACTGTCTTGCCGTTGAGAGTAATGGAATTTTCATCCGCACTGATGTCCACATTCTTCAACGTTCCCATCATGGAATCGTATCTGAGCAAGTGAGCATTACTTCTGGGATCGGAAGTGTCATTAATAGCTACCAACTCTAGCTGGCTGTTTTCTCTGCCCAGCCAGCAGCGCGCAAAACTGCGCCCGATACGTCCAAAACCATTGATCGCGACTCGAATCACTTTAGTACCTCCTAACGATGGCAGCCTCTAGCTCAGGCTTAAATTTTGGAAAAATTTAAGAATTGACTTATGAGACAAGATCATATCGCAAAGGTCGATCCTTTCTAACTTTTTGTGTCGATCAAAAAAGCTTGAACTTTTCTAGAAGGCTGAAATTGCAAGGCCGAAGGCATTAGGCTTTCTGCCGCTGGTTACTGGTAAAGCTGATGGGCTGCAATATAAGTCCCGACAACTTCCGGGACTAAGTAACGGAGGTTGATTCTTTCGGCGCAGCAGCGGCGGATGTGGCTCGACGAAATCTCGATCGCAGCCATGGAAAGCACCTCCCAGCGAATTTCCACGTCCAAAAGAGCCATTTGTTCGGCAACTCGCCGGCCCACAGCATTTGCCTGAACCTGCATCCTGTCCCTTGCGGAATCGATGGGTTTTCCACTCGGACAATCTCCCCACTCGGACAGTCCCCCAATCTCCCCGCTTTCTGCTGTCTCTAGATCTTCCTGACTCGGACGTGGGGCTACCAACCAGTCGCACAACCCGCCAATTTCGCCGCACCGGTGCCATTTGGGGAGAGTAAGGAGTGCGTCACTACCAATAATCCAGTACCAGCGATGATCGCCTGGATACAATTTTTGCAAATACAGCAGGGTGTCGATCGCAAAAGAACTGTCGGAGGGATTTGCCGACCGCGGCGAAATTAGGAAGTCGGGGCGATCGGCGATCGCCAGAGCGAGCATTTCCCGCCGCTGCTCAAAACTTGCCAAATCCGGGCGCTCTTTGTGAGGAGGAGAGCGATCCGGTACCCAAATGACTCGATCGAGAGCAAATTGACTCGCAGCCGTCTCGGCTACCAACACGTGACCCCAGTGAACCGGATCAAAAGTCCCCCCCAAAATCGCTATTTTCGCCATATTTCCCCCAAATCAGGATTAATACAGACATCGCGCCACTTTTATTTTTATACGCTTTTAACCACAAGCTCGTTTATTAGAAAACCCTCGGTTTTCATTGGGGACAAACCCCTGGACGACCCTAGTTTCGAGGATCGTCCCGGACGCTAAAACCGGTTTTTTCAACCCCCTTAATTCGTTCAAACCTTCAAGAAGACTTAAAAAACCAGGTTCTGAGCGTCAGAGTGGGTGCGGGACTGGATGATTAACCTTGCCAATATCAATCCCAACTTGTTTTGAGTGCGCGATCGACCGCCTGAGCATTCGTTTGTAGGCGACCGAAAAAGTTTTGACGGTAGATATATTTATCGCAGTGGTAAAAATTTTAAGGGCTGCCAAGATAGTCGATCGGCTTCTCGATCAAAACCAATGATTTGGTTCGATCTATGGCTTTGCGACTATTCCGACTAACTGCATAACTTGTATATATACAATAAAGTAAGAATATATACTATAGCTGCGATCGTGTCAATCTCTGATTTGGGAGAGAAAATGACCGTAAAGGTAGATTTATGACTATAAAAAGAGCGAAATTTGGTCATACGTGGTAGTGTTTGTAAATCCTTATGGGTTTTACCCTCAATCTTGGTAAAAAGGTTGTGGGGCTTTTGCTGCCGTATCCGAGCACAGCAGGCGGATAGAAATAGAAAGAATGCAGGAGTATGCAAGCACCCAAAATTAGTCTGTTGGGCCAGACCCCAGACCCCGTTTTCTGTTACCTGCTATTTTCGAGCTGTGACTGTTCCGGAAAACTACTCGGTACTAAGTCATATAGGATACAAGACAAACATCTCTACAAGTCCCGCAAATCTAGGGACGCGCAGAGAATTTTGTACAAAATCTCTAGCGAACTGTATCCTGAAAAAACAATTCTTGATATGATATCGCGTGTTATTGGCGTGGTGTGGTGTGTGAGGAGCGAAGATGCCGAGTTCTGTTGATTTCAGCGGTAGACCATTTCATTTCATCGGCATTGGTGGGATTGGGATGTCAGCCCTTGCCTACATTCTAGCTAAACGCAAGTTGCCTGTGTACGGCTCCGACATTAAATCGAGTCACATAACCGAGCGCTTGCAAGAAATGGGAGCTCACATTTTTTGGCGTCAAGACGCCAGCAATTTTGAATTATTTCAAACGACCCTTAACGGTAGCAGTCCCGACCGCGAGCTGCAGGAAAGGGCGGTATCCTCGGCAGTCGCTGGTACGGTAGGGACTTCTGTAGCGACAGCGGAAGCTATCCAATTCAACGGCAACGGTTCAAGTGCTCAAGCAATTCCGAAATTGCCTCAAGTAGTATGTTCGACGGCTATTCACCCGGCAAATGCCGAATATCGAGCTGCTTTAGATTTGGGCTGTCCGATTTTTCATCGATCGGATGTGTTGGCAGCGTTAATTCAAGATTACCAAAGCATAGCCGTAGCGGGGACTCACGGCAAAACTACTACTAGCAGCTTAATCGGCTTCATGCTGATGGCTGCGGGTCTAGACCCGACAATCGTAGTAGGGGGCGAGGTAAATGCTTGGGAAGGCAATGCCCGTTTGGGAGAAGGCCCCTACTTAGTTGCCGAGGCTGATGAATCCGACGGTTCTCTCGTCAAGCTGGTTGCCAAAATTGGCATAGTGACGAATGTGGAACTGGATCATCCAGACCATTACGATACCCTTGACCAGGTAATAGACACATTTAAGGTGTTTGCCCAAAACTGTCAAACCTTGGTGGGCTGCATTGACGACCAAATCGTCAAAGACTGCCTTCAGCCTCATGTCAGTTATAGCTTGCAGCCGGACAGCGGTGCTGACTACACGGTTTCGGGCGTGGAGTACGGAGCCGCAAGCACCAAGGCCCGCATTTGGGAGCGAGGAGCTTTGCTAGGGGAAATGGAGTTGAAGTTGCTAGGCACACACAATCTCAGCAATGCACTAGCTGCAGTAGCAGTGGGTCGATTGTTGGGGTTAGAGTTTTCGGCGATTGCCACAGCGATTGCCGGGTTTGAAGGCGCTCGCCGCCGTTTTGAGGTGCGGGGTTTTCACAATGACATCCTGTTTGTGGACGACTACGCCCACCATCCTAGCGAAATTCGCGTTACCTTGGCGGCCGCTCGCTTGCGTATCGAAGGTAGCGAAAAAAATCCCAAATCCCGAAGAGTGGTTGCAATTTTTCAACCCCACCGTTACAGCCGGACTCTGACATTTTTGCCAGAATTTGCTCAATCTTTTGGGGATGCTGATTTGGTTGTGGCTTGCGATATTTATAGTGCTGGGGAACCAAATTTAGGAGAGATTAGCGGGCAGCAGGTTGCTGATTTGATTGCTAAAGAAGGCCGACAGGTTGAGTTTGCGCCTTCTCTGGAGTCAGTCACTAAGTTTTTAACCCAAAATCTGCAAGCGGGGGATTTGGCTCTGTTTTTGGGCGCTGGTAATCTGAATCAGATTATTCCAGAGGTTATGGCTTTTTATCAACCAGCCGATCGCCCCGATTAGCTCGCCAACTGAGTAGAGTCGATCGACATTATGGCGTTGCACGTTGTGCGGAAACTTCTGTCGGGCGGCTCGCTCAAAGCGGCCACATAAGTTAGCTAAATGGATTTTCAACCACGTCTTTGAGCGAAGGTATTTTTAAGGATTTTCAAGATGGTGACTATCTCGAATGACTCCTCTGTTAAGGACAATCGGCGAGTGTATTCTCCTATTTCTTTGCGGGGAACTGATTGCAAGATTAATTCCCAAGTTTCGCTGGCGGGTCTGACTTCCTTCCGAGTCGGCGGCCCTGCCGAGTGGTACGTTGCTCCCCGCAGTATGGAGGCTTTGCAAGCGACTTTTGCCTGGGCACACGATGAAGGAGTGCCGGTGACTCTGCTGGGTGCGGGTTCTAATTTGTTGGTGAGCGATCGGGGTTTGTCCGGTTTGGTCGTCGCCACTCGCTACCTCAAACAGGTGAATTTTAATCCAGAAACAGGTCAACTTACAGCCGGGGCGGGGGAGTCAATTCCCCGCCTTGCTTGGTTGGCGGCTAAACGGGGCTGGAAAGGTCTTGAATGGGCAGTCGGCATACCGGGCACCGTGGGAGGGGCTGTGGTGATGAATGCAGGCGCTCACAGAGGCTGTACGGCTGATATTCTGGTCAACGCTCGCGTCCTATCCCCTGGTGGTAAGGTAGAAATTCTGACTCCCCAAGAGTTGGAGTACCGCTACCGGACTTCGGTGCTGCAAGGGGGCGATCGGCTGGTGACTGAAGCGACTTTCCAGTTACAGCCGGGATTCGACAGAGCGCAAGTAATGGCAGAAACTAATGACCATTTCAGCCAGCGGCGGACAACTCAACCTTACCACTTACCGAGCTGTGGCTCAGTCTTCCGTAACCCCGGCCCCAAGACGGCAGGTTGGTTCATCGAACAAGCGGGACTGAAGGGATATCAGATCGGCGGCGCACAAGTGGCTCAGCGCCATGCTAATTTTATTCTTAACTGCGGGTCGGCAACGGCCAATGATATTTTTCAAGTGATCCGCCACGTTCAACAGCAAGTCGAGCAGCGGTGGTCGCTGTTGTTGGAGCCAGAAGTTAGAATACTGGGAGAGTTTCCCTTCTAAGGCATCATTGAAGTAATACGGAAACGGCAGACTGCCAGCCCACACACCATCACAAAGTAGTTATGACAAAATCAGGACAAGGATTTGGCTTCGGCCTGGGAAAAATGAAAGAACTGACTGAAGCTTTCAAAAAAGCTCAGCAGGTTCAAGAAGGAGCTAAAAAGCTCCAAGAAGAGTTGGATGTAATGGAAATTGAGGGAACTGCCGGCGGTGGCTTGGTCAAGGTTTTTCTCAGCGGCAACCAAGAACCCCGCCGCGTGGAAATCTCACCTGATGCCCTCGGTGAAGGTGCTGATGTGGTTTCTGAACTCGTCACGGTGGCGATGCAGGATGCTTACGCTAAGTCTACGATGACGATGCGGGAGAAAATGGAAGAACTCACCGGTGGACTAAATCTCCCCGGTTTCGGTTAGTCATTAGCGATCAGTCATTAGTCATCAGTCATTAGTTGTTAGCTATCTGTGTTTAAAAAGGAAGCTATAGCTAATGACTGATTAATTTGTCTGAAACACAAAACGTTGGAAAAAGGGGAAAGGAAAAATTTTCTTTCTTCCTTTCTATTAAAAATTACTAATTACTTATTATCAATTAAATGTCTTATAAATTATTGTTTGTCTGCCTCGGAAATATCTGCAGATCGCCCTCAGCAGAAAATATTATGAATCACTTAATTCAACAAGCTGGTTTGAGCGATCATATCACCTGCGATTCTGCCGGAACTGCTAGCTATCACATTGGTAGCCGCCCTGACAGGCGGATGGCATTGGCGGCGAGGAAGCGAGACATTGAATTGTTAGGCGAAGCCCGCCAATTTACCAGGAAAGATTTTGAAAATTTTGATTTGATTTTGGCGATGGATCGGGACAATTATCGCAATATTCTTGCCCTGGATACTACGGGAAAGTATAAAGATAAAGTGCGGCTGATGTGCGATTTTTGTCAGAAATATGACCTGAAAGAAGTGCCAGATCCTTATTATGGTGGACCGGAGGGATTCGATCGAGTAATTGATTTACTGTTAGATGCCTGCGAGGGTTTGTTGGAGTATGTTATCAGTCAGGAAGGCTTAAGGGTTGGTGGGAAGAAGGAAAGTTAGAAAATTGCGATCGACAGCTACTGTAAACTCTCGGTGTGATCGGAAACTATATTTTCTCTCTTCTTTGGAACTATAACTTAAATACTTCTGACAAATCTTCGCCTTAGTACGAGTAAGGCTGTAGGAGGAATAACAGTGATCAAAATTGTAAGTATAGAGAGCGGATTATTTCCACCCCCTCCCCCTAAAAGGATACTGGGAAACAGAGCAAAAGTTAAGCTTGTCAAGACAAAATGGGGAGCATTGATACTCAAAGCAGCAATTGGCAGCAGAATAGAGGGATACCAAGGCATTAGCCAAGGTGTAGCAAACAAAAACAAACTAAGAGTTATCCATCCAATATCTGATACCAAGTTGGTTTCAGAATAGTTGCTGCGGAAGTATGATTTAAGTAACGTCACTAGGTAGTAAATCATCCAGATACAATAGGAAAAAACTTTAAGGAAGGATAGGATACTTTGGCGGGTTTCAAAAGTTATATTTGGGAAGAAGTTCAGACATAAATTTATCAGGTGGTGAAACGAGCGAGCTGTAACCAAGGCTACTCCTGGATTTAACAAACTTTTCCAAGCTGCAACTGTTGGTAAAAAGCTATAAGTTATGACTGTAATTATTAATAAAGAAAGTAGGGATACTGCTGCTAAATCTCTCCACCGACGCTGCTTGCAGAGGAAAACAAAAACTAAGGGAAACCAAATTAGAGGTAATGTTTTTACTAGAAAACCCACCCAAATTGGTAAAATTGCCAAAACATAACGTTGGTAATAAATACATCCTATAAAAACAATCAATGTATTAGCCAGCAAAACGTCAAGATGAGCATTAACTATCTGCTCGTTCAAGAGCATTGGATTGAGTAGATATGCCATTGCGATCAGGCTACGGTTCTCGGGATTTTTGAGTAATCGCCAAATCAAGTAAGCATTTAGTATATGTACGCATAAACATATTATTTTAAAGAAATAAATTCCCACTAACGGGCTAATGGGTACTGCAAGTGCTGATACCGAAAAAAAGAACAGAGAAACCGGGCCGTATGTGGAAGTTTGAAACCAGTGCATGAACGGGGATAAGCTAGAGACAAAGCTATCAGACGTATTCAAGTAAGGATTGATTTTATTTAAGCTCATTACTCCGTAATGCAAGTACATATAAATGTCATTGCTTTGGGGATAAGCTATGAGGGCAATGGCCAGAAAGGGGATTGCATACTTACAAATGTCTAGAAAGCTGGAACTTGTTTGCTTTTTTTGACTTAACCAGATAATATATGTAACCGTTGCTACCAAGTAGGAACCGTTAATTATAAGTCGGATGAGACTGAAACCGCTGGAAGGGAAATCGTTATAGTTTTCTCCACCCTGTAAAACGCTGTAATACTTGGTGATTCCCATTGATGTCATGGCAATACAGAAAATTATGGAAGCTGCTAATGCTGCTGCATATAGAATTTTCTGATTTTTTAAGTAATTGTTGACCATGATGCTATTTATTCAGTGTGGTAAGTAAGCGCAGGTAATTTTCTTGCCCGATCGCGTTGGCGGTTATCTGACTAAATGGTGTTCCATCGCAAAGCGAACGAGTTCTGCTCGGTTGTTGCTTTCAGTTTTTCTGAACAAGCTGCTGACGTGCTTTTCGATAGTTCGAGGGCTGAGGTGGAGCCTGGAACCTATTTGAATATTAGAAAGACCTTCTGTCAGCAAATCTAGCACTTGTCGCTCTCGCTGAGTCAAAGTCGGAGCATTTTGGCTGGGAGATGCCCGTGAAGCGGAGCTATCCCGTAGGGAATCGCCTGTGTTTGACTTTGGAGTTAAAAAATCTGCTTCTGGCTTGTCATTGCCTCTGCTGGGTGCCTCTGTTGGGGTCGGTTCGGGTTCCGGGGAACGAGAGGGGGCCTGAGCGATTAGAGCGTAGCGATCGAGCAAAGAGCGAATAACCGCCCCCAATTCCTGGAGTTCAAAAGGCTTCGCCAGATAATTGTCGCACCCCATCTGATAGCCGCGAATCCGTTCCTGCGTGCTCGTGCGTTCCGTCAAAAAAATCACCGGCAGCAAGCGGAAAGCGGGACGAGTCCGAACTCGCCGCACGAATTCGTAGCCATCCATCTCGGGCATTGTAATGTCGGTAACAATCAAGTGGGGCTGAAATTCATCTACCAGGCCTAAAGCTTCTTTGCCGTTCTCAGCAGCGATTACAGAGTATCCGGTAATTTCTAGATAATCAGTAATTGACAAGCGAGTCGCGAAATCGTCGTCAGCAACCAGAATAGTTAATGGCATGAGGGAATTAAAAATTAAACATTAAAAGTGACTAATTTCACTTTTAATGTTTAATTCTACTGTTTAATTCTCTTGATAACTTGCAGTTAAAGTAGCCGGTTGTCCTAATTTGCCCTCCAAAGCTACGCCGCGCCCGTTGGCTGCCAAATGCCGCAGAGTTTTGTAAATTGTCTCGATTTGCTCTGGTCTTCCTGCTTTTTTTGCTAGTTCTGCTACAGACAGAGGTTTTTGGGCGTCTTTGAGCACTTGCAGTACCCGTTGCTGCAAGTCCAATACAGCAGCGGCCGCTTTTTTGCCTGCTTCAACCCCTGGCTGGTGATAAGCATTGACATTCACCAAGGAACCGTAAAAACCTACGGCTCTTTCGTAGAGGGCGATTAATGATCCTACTGTCCGAGGGTTGACTTGGGGGATTGTGACAGTAATTGAATCTCGGTGATTTTCGTACAAAGCTTGTCGAGTTCCCTGCAACAAACCAGACAAATAATCTCCCGAAGTGACGCCGGTTTCTACTTCTGGGGAAATGCCTTGCCTGTCTTGCAAAACTTCGATAAATGTTAGGAAGAAATTCGGCACGCCGTCTCGCAGTTGCTGGACGTAAGCGTGTTGGTCGGTGGTGCCTTTGTTGCCGTAAACTGCGATTCCTTGATGAACTGTATTGCCGTCTAAATCTTCCTGTTTGCCGATCGATTCCATGACTAATTGCTGCAAGTAGCGGCTGAACAATAGCAGTGAATCTTTATACGGCAAAACTACCATGTCTTTTTCGCCACGTCCGTTGCAGGCAAAATACCAACTCATGGCTAAAAGGGCGGCGGGATTGTTTTTAATGTCGGGAATCCTGGTAGCTTCGTCCATGACTTTAGCGCCGTCGAGCATCGCCCGAATGTCGATGCCTTGCAAAGCTGCTGGCAAAAGTCCAACTGCTGACAATTCGGAAGTGCGTCCTCCCACCCAATCTGCCATTGGAAAAGTGGTAATCCAGCCTTCGGATTTGGCTAATTTGTCTAGTTGGCTGTCAACTCCGGTGATGGCAATTGCTTGTTTGGCAAAATCCAGTTTTTCGGCGGCGAAGGCTTTTTGAACTTCGATCATACCGTTGCGGGGTTCGGGGGTGCCGCCGGATTTGGAGATAGTAATTACTAGGGTGCTGGCGAGTTTGTCTTTGATTTTGTTAAGAATGCGATCGATCCCAGCCGGATCTGTGTTGTCGATAAAATGTATTGCTAGGGGCGGAATGTCTGGGGATAAAGCTTCGGCGACAAATTGGGGGCCGAGGGCGGAACCGCCGATGCCGATCGAAATTATGTCGGTAAATTGCGGAGCAAAGGGCGGTTTAATATCGCGGTTTTGAACTTTCTTGACAAATGCTTCGACTTGTGCTATCCCTTCGACTATTTCTTGTTTTAATTCTGGAGTGGGAGCTAAATCGGGGTTTCGCAGCCAGTAATGGCCCACCATGCGGTTTTCATCGGGATTGGCGATCGCACCTGCTTCCAAAGCTGCGATGTCTTTAAAAGCTTTGTCAAATTTGGGCTTCAGTGCTGCTGCGAAAGCGTCGTCGAATCCCATGCGGCTGATATCGAGGTAAAGTCCCAATCCCTCGTGATAGTAAAGCCAGTCTTGATAGCGTTGCCAGAGTGCTGCGGCGTCCATAGGAATTCTCTACAATTTTTTTAATGTTCGATCGGCGTCGTCAGGAATCCACCAATTGTAGTTTAAAACGATCTGATGTACGGCTTTTGCAGAATCCCAATAAATTTAAGCATTAGTCGTCTGAAGGCAGCCGGAACCGAAGGCAGGCAGAGCTTTCGGCACAATTAAACAATAAAAATATGACTTGGGCAACACTCTTAGTAGGTAGATCCCTCATTAAAGATCGCACCCCATAGATAGATCGAACCGGCACAGAGATTTAAGTGTAATCGGGGTTGGGCTTTGACCCCTCGTTTAACAATATTCAAATTCGGGCGATCTGGATGTGTAAAATAGGCATTGCGGTCAGGTTAAATATACTTTTAGCTGTCACTCAATAATCGGCTAAAAATATAATTAACAACTGTCAACTATCTGAAGTGTAGTATAATATACAGATATTAGAATTAAAGTGCTATCCACTATGCTTACTCTATCTCCCGAATTAAAAGAAAGGTTAGCAACTCCGCTTAAAATCGGCGATTTTGAAGTTAAAAGTCGCGTCCTGCAATCGCCCTTATCCGGCGTTACCGATTTGGTATTTCGCCGCCTGGTGCGCCGCTACGCGCCGGATTCGATGATGTACACGGAAATGGTGAACGCTACGGGTTTGCACTACGTGAAGCAACTGCCGAGAATTATGGAAGTTGACCCGAACGAGCGCCCGATTAGCATTCAATTGTTTGACTGCCGGCCGGATTTCTTGGCAGAAGCGGCGCAGAAAGCAGTGGCAGAAGGAGCAGATACTGTTGATATTAATATGGGCTGTCCGGTTAACAAAATTACTAAAAACGGAGGCGGTTCTTCCCTGCTGCGAGACCCGGAAACGGCCGAGGCAATTGTGCGGGCTGTTGTGGAAGCGGTAGATGTTCCTGTCACCGTTAAAACTAGGATTGGTTGGACTGACAAAGAAATTAATATTTTGGAATTTGCGAAGCGGATGGAAGATGCGGGAGCAAAAATGATTACCGTGCACGGCCGCACTAGATCGCAAGGTTACACCGGCCCGGCAAAATGGGAGTGGATTCGCCGAGTTAAAGAAGTTTTATCGATTCCAGTTATTGCTAACGGGGATATTTTTTCAGTAGAAGCAGCGATGCGATGTCTGGAAGAAACCGGCGCTGATGGAGTCATGTGTTCGCGGGGAACTTTGGGCTATCCTTTTTTGGTGGGAGAAGTTGATTATTTCTTGAAAACTGGTGTGGAAAAGATACCTCCGACACCAATTGAACGTCTCGAATGTGCTAAAGAACATTTGCGGGCATTGTGGGAATATAAAGGTGAAAGCGGTGTCTCCCAAGCGCGCAAGCACTTAACCTGGTATGCTAAGGGTTTCCCCGGCGCTGGGGAATTGCGGGGCGTGTTGGCTGTGGTAGAAACTGTTGAACAAGGTTGCGATTCGATCGATCGCGCGATCGAGCAATTGCCCGCATAAACCTTACCCGCAGATGTCAACTAAGGATTACAGAAACAAAATTTACCTCTGCGGGCTAAGATTTAAGACACAGTTAAAAATTTGTGTGTGGGGGAAAGCATGGATTCTTTAAAAGGGCGAGATTTATTAAGTCTGGCAGATTTAAGCATTGACGAATTAAATTATTTGCTGGATCTAGCAGCCAGTTTAAAATCGGGAATGGTCAAGCTGAAACGCAATAAAGTTCTCGGCTTGTTATTTTCCAAAGCTTCAACGCGAACGCGGGTAAGTTTTACGGTAGCAATGTATAAATTGGGAGGGCAAGTGATTGACCTCAATCCCAACGTTACACAAGTCAGCCGCGGCGAACCTTTGGTAGATACAGCCCGGGTTTTAGACAGATATTTAGACATTTTGGCGATTCGGACTTTCGAGCAAAAAGATTTAGTAACTTTTGCCAATTATGCGAAAATTCCTGTAATTAATGCACTGACCGATGACGAACATCCATGTCAAGTGCTGGCGGATTTAATGACAGTTAAAGAGTGTTTTGGCAAGCTAGAAGGATTGACGCTGACTTATTTTGGCGACGGTAACAACATGGCAAATTCGCTGATGTTGGGCTGTGCAATGACGGGGATAAATGTCAGAATTGCTTGCCCTGACGATTTCAAACCGAATCTTGAGATTGTGGAAAAAGCTAAGGCAATTGCTCAGGGAAAAACAGAAGTTACTGTGACTGCTGATGCGGAAACTGCTGCTAAGAAGGCTCAAGTGATTTATACTGATGTTTGGGCGAGTATGGGACAGGAAGAGGAAGCAAAAATCAGGATTCCTTTGTTTGAACCCTATCAGGTGAATGAACAATTGCTGAAGTTAGCAGATAAGAATGCAATTGTATTGCACTGTTTGCCCGCACACCGGGATGAAGAGATTACCGATGCAGTGATTGAAGGCAGTCAATCCCGCGTTTGGGATCAGGCAGAAAATCGGATGCACGCTCAGCAAGCTTTGCTCGCAAGCATTCTGGAAAGCGATTAGGAATTAGCTAAAAATTAGTCGGTCGGGGGATAAAATCGACCTGCTCGCTACTTTTTGCAGACCGCTTCCGTTATCATTTCATTGGAACGAGGATTATTTGCAACCAGCCTGTAATTATCCGTTTCAACCATAATTAATTGCAATCTCTTAAGTAAAAGAAATGAATCACATCACTCCGACAGACTTACTCGAAAATCTCAAATGGCGATATGCCACCAAACAGTTCGATCCAGCCAAAACAATTGCTCCAGAAATCTGGACAGCTTTAGAAGATGCGTTAGTGTTAACACCATCTTCTTATGGGCTTCAACCTTGGAAATTTCTGATTATCACCAGCTCGGAACTTAAAGAACAGCTCAAGCCCCTGTCCTGGAATCAGTCACAGGTTACTGATTGCTCTCATTATGTTGTGTTCGCGATTAAAAAGAATCTCACTGCCGAGGATGTCGATCGCTTTATAGCTCGCACTGCCGAGCTGCGGGGCGGGAATGTAGAGGCAATGGCAGGATATCGGAGTCTAATCGTCAGTGACTTGGTGGATGGTGCCCGCAGTTTTAATATCAATCAATGGTCAACGCACCAAACTTATATTGCACTGGGCAACTTTATGACCAGTGCTGCATTGCTTGGTGTTGACACCTGTCCAATGGAAGGAATTGAACCTGTCAATTACGATCGCGTGTTGGGTCTTTCTGCAAAAGGCTTTACTACCGTCGTAGCTTGTGCGGCTGGCTATCGCTCTGAAGCAGATAAGTATGCTTCACTCGCAAAAGTAAGATTCCCTAAGTCAGAAATCTTAGAAACTTTATAGAACCCATTTGGTATCTTCTTGAGCGAACTATATGGTTTTGAGGGGCTCGTTTTACCAGAGGATTTAATACCAGAGTCAGGACTTTAAGCTAACAGGCATCAAACCAGATACAACCTAGATACCTCAAAGGCTTGTCAGACAACAAAAAGATCCTAAATGGGTTCTATAAACCCGGGGTACGCTGTAAGTCGATCGTAATAGTGCACCTCGGCGCACCCTAAAAAGATATTAAGAGGCTCCGAAATTCACTTTTGTTACTTCACCTGCAACAACATTAACTGTTTGTTGAATTTGACTTCCGTCAACTTTCAACTGATAAGTTCCCGGAGAAAGCTCGATCGCCCCAAACCATCCTTTACCATCGGCGCGCAGTTGGCGCACCTTGCCTGCAGCATCGATCGACTGCAATGTCAAGCTCGCACCGTCGCAAGTTTGAGCACACGGCTGCAAATTTCCGGTGATCGCACCTGTAGTCGGCCGCGACTTCCAAGGCATATCGGGAACCGCTGCTGCTGTCGCCCACACAGGCTGAGTTTCATAGGTTTTGCCCGTCGCAGCATCAACGTATTGACTCGGCTGCGAAAGCGCGGTGTAAAACAAATCGTTGCTTTGGGGAACGTATTTCCAAGGCTGGCGGGGCAAATCTCCGCTACCGCCCGATCGCAGTTCCACATTCGTGTACACGTTGCTGCTAGCGTAGGAATAGAGCACCGTACCTGCGACGTGATTTCCTTTCGCAGACGGCTGTTCGGCGCGACGAATCTGGCCTAGAGTGTCTTCGATGTAGTTGAGGTAATTGCCGGGGCCGATCGCAATTTGGCGGTTGTACTGGTGGTCTTTGGCGAACTCGATCCAGTGGTCATAAGCGAGTTTTTGCGATGGTTTGTACTCGCGCTGGTAAGTCATCGGCATCGCCATGTCTACGATCCCTTCTTCCAGCCAAGCGCGCCAATCTTGCAATACTTCTTTGTAAGGCTGCGTTTGATACCACCCTGCATCGTTTTTCGGGCCGTCTCCCCAGGCGATCGTGGCGGCGGTAATTTTAACACGCGGTTTAATCGCAAGGCTTTCTACATACAGCTTCCGCACTAAATTTGTCACCTGATCGCGCCGCCACTGCATCCAGGCGAGATCGGTGGGTGCGGGTTTGCCCGATCGACCTGTTTGCTGATTGAAACGGGCGATCGCAGTCGGATTGTAGCCCCAAGTCGGCCCGCCGTAGCGCACGTAATCCAACTGTACGCCGTCCACATCGTAGCGCTCGATCAAGTCCAAATAGACGGAAACAGTATAATCTACGGCGTCTGGATGGCCGGGATCGAGGAAACCGGGTGATTCCCCGCTCGAAGTCAGCATCGCCCAATTGTTGATTCCCGGCGCATTGGGCCCGTGTTGTTGCCAAACGTGACCGGCGGGAAGTTTGGTGCCCGAAACCACCGGCAGCGTCACCATCCAAGCGTATACTTCAATGCCTGCGGCGTGGGCTTTGTAAATCAAATCTTGCAGGGGATCGAAACCCGCCGGAACGTTGGGATCGAGGGTGCGGGGTTCGATCGCACTCGTGTAAAAAGCATCGCCACGGCGGCGGACTTGGGCGACGATCGCGTTGGCATTTGCCCGCTGCGCGTCTGCGATCAATTTTGTGACTTCTTGAGGGGTTTTGAAGCCGGGGTTGAAGGCGTCAACCCAGAAAGCCCGAAATTCGGCGGTTTGGGTTTGCGGGGGCATAGTTGCAATCGCGCGGGATGGGAAGTTGGAGAACCAACCAGGAGTCAGCAGAAAACTAATTGTTAAGCCAATCAGGAACAAGCTTGACAAAAAGAATGTTTTGGTATTTCGCATCAGAAATGTGTGAGAGAGCGTTTAACAGTCCTTTA
>NZ_JAUBQU010000134.1:0-15794 GCF_036701435.1 Microcoleus sp. Pol12A5 | reverse complement strand
TTCGAGTTGCTCTCTACCAAGTTGCCAGGGGGAGAATTACCTTAGATAGCTTGCTAAAAGTCGCTCCTACTGAAGAAAGCCCTTACTACGATCATTTACGACGGCATTTAGTTAACTTGGAAAAAGATGCAGAACTAGCAGCAACAATTAGACAAGTAATTAACAGCGAACAACCTGTAGAAATTAATACCGGAGAGGCTTTTAAATTGCGAAGCATGGGGTTGATAAAATTTCAGGGAAATGCTGTAATGCCATTGTGTGGTTTGTATCGTCAATACTTTAGCCATCGCCTAGCGTCTCCCCGAGCAAATATGACTGCTGTGCAACCACCTAATAACTCATCAAGCTTGCCCGTAGAGAGTAATTTAGCAGCTATTATTTTTTCGGATGTAGTTAATTCCACCGCCTTATCCGTTGCCAACCAAAAGCTGACACTAGAATTAGTGAATCGAGATTTCAACATCATCCGAGGCATCTGTGCTAAACATCAAGGCAAAGTCCTTAAAGAAATGGGCGATGGTTTATTAATTTGCTTTCCCGAAAGTGCCGTAAAAGCAGTTGCCTGTGCGCTAGAAATACAGCGAAGTCTCGCCGAAGCTGCTACCACCTTACCTCCGAGTCATGTCCTGCAACACCGGATTGGTATTCACTTGGGGGAAATATTCTCTTTTGAGAAGGATATTAGGGGGGCTGGTGTAAATTTAGCGGCTCGTTTAGAAGGGAAAGCAGAGCCAGGAGGAATCTGTATTTCTGAGACAGTTTATCAAGTTGTTAAAACCCATTTATCTTTAAATGTGATTGACTTAGGTATGCAACAGTTAAAGGGAATTCCTGAACCTGTACGACTGTACAAATTGATTCCTTAATTCTCGGATTATTCACCTATAAATTAACAATGCTCTATGAAAGATTATCAATATCAAGTGGGGGGTAGCCTTCCTGCAAACGCCCCAACTTATGTCACTCGAAAAGCGGATGAAGAACTTTATCAAGCTTTAAAAGCCGGAGAATTCTGCTATGTTCTTAATTCCAGACAAATGGGAAAATCATCCCTGCGAGTGCGGACAATGCAGAGGTTACAAGCAGAGGGAATCGCCTGTAGTAGTATTGATATCACAGAAATAGGAACCTCAGATATTACACCAGAAGAGTGGTATGCAGGCGTAATTGATAGCATCGTCAGCCGATTAGATTTGTATGACGTTTTTGATTTAGATGAATGGTGGGAGCAGAATAGGTTACTATCGAATGTCAAACGATTTAGTAAATTTATTGAAGAAGTATTACTCAAGAATATTTTAGAAAATATAGTAATTTTTGTCGATGAGTCGGACAGCTTAATCAGCTTAAATTTTAAAATAGAAGATTTTTTTGCTGTGATTCGTGATTGCTATAATAATCGAGCTGATAAACCCGATTATCGTCGATTAACATTTACAATGTTAGGGGTAGCAACTCCCTCAGATTTAATTCAAGACAAGCGACGCACTCCTTTTAATATTGGTCGAGGGATAGAGTTAACGGGGTTTCAATTAGCAGAATCCCAACCTTTAGCCGTGGGCTTAGAAACTCCAGCAGAAAATTCACAAGCATTGTTAGAAGCGGTGTTATATTGGACAGGAGGACAGCCGTTTTTAACGCAAAAAGTTTGTAAATTACTGCTCACTCACGCCAACTCGGTCTCAATCCAAAATCCTGATCAGTGGGTGGGAGATTTAGTTCGAGAAAAGGTGATTGAGAATTGGGAAGGGCAGGATGAGCCAGAGCATTTAAAGACGATTCGCGATCGTATTTTACGCAGCGAACAACGGGCCAGTCGGTTATTGGGACTATATCAGCAAATTTTGCAGCACCGTGAAATAGCGACTGATGATAGTCCCGAACAAATGGAACTACGATTAACTGGGTTGGTGGTTAAGCAGTCTGGCCAACTTAAAGTTTATAACCGGATTTATCAATCGGTTTTTAACCTGGATTGGGTGGAAAAACAATTAGCGGATCTCCGCCCTTATAGCGAAAGTTTTAAAGCTTGGATAGAGTCTAATTTCCAGGATGAATCGCGGCTGTTGCGGGGTCAAGCCTTGCAAGATGCTCAAACTTGGGCCGCAGATAAAAGTTTGAGCGATGTGGATTATCAGTTTTTAAATGCCAGTCGGGAAGTCCAACAACGGGAAGTTGAACGAGAGTTAGAAGCACAAAAACAAGCGAATAAAATTTTGACTCAAGCGAATCAGACGCTAATTAAAGCAGAGCAATTGGCCACCTATAAAGTCACTCAAGCTCAGAATTTAGCAAATGTCATCCAGGAAACGGCTTTTTCTAATGAATCATTTCGTTCAGGACAGACATTCCAAGCACTGTTGGAAGCATTAAAGGCAGGACAAGCATTCAAACAACTAGATGCTTCAGCCGAGACGACAAAACATATTAGAGGACGAGTGATAGCTGCGCTGCAACAAGCAGTGTCCGCAGTAAAAGAGCGCAATAGTTGGGAAGGGCATAGCAATGTGGTCATTAGCGTCGCCTTTAGTCCAGATGGAAAAACTTTGGCTTCTGCAAGCAGTGACAAGACGATCAAACTGTGGAACCTGCAAAGCCAAAAACCCATTGCTACCCTCACCGGGCATAGCAATTCTGTCAGAAGCATCGCCTTTAGTCCCGATGGCAAGACATTGGCTTCTGCAAGCTATGACAACACCATCAAACTGTGGCATCTGGAAACCCAAACACAGGTCACAACCCTAACCGGGCATAGCAATCAGGTCTATAGCGTCGCCTTTAGTCCCGATGGCAAGGTATTGGCTTGTGCAAGCGGTGACAACACCATCAAACTGTGGAACCTGGAAAGCCAAAAACCCATCGCTACCCTCACCGGGCATAGCAATAAGGTCTTGAGCGTCGCCTTTAGTCCCGATGGGAAGACATTGGCTTCTGCAAGCAGTGACAACACCATCAAACTGTGGCATCTGGAAAGCCAAAAACCCATCACTACCCTCACCGGGCATAGCAATTCTGTTTTGAGCGTCGCCTTTAGTCCCATTGGCGCTAGCCTGCCGTCAGGCATTGGCAAGACATTGGCTTCTGCAAGCTTTGACAACACTATCAAACTGTGGCATCTGAAAAGCCAAACAGAGGTCATAACCCTCACCGGGCATAGCAATCAGGTCTATAGTGTCGCCTTTAGTCCCGATGGGAAGACATTGGCTTCTGCAAGCGGTGACAACACCATCAAACTGTGGCACCTGGAAAGCCAAAAACCCATCGCTACCCTCACCAGGCATAGCAATTCTGTTTTGAGCGTCGCCTTTAGTCCCGATGGGAAGACATTGGCTTCTGGAAGCAGTGACAACACCATCAAACTGTGGCATCTGGAAAGCCAAACAGAGGTCACAACCCTCACCGGGCATAGCAATCCGGTCTATAGTGTCGCCTTTAGTCCCGATGGGAAGACATTGGCTTCTGGAAGCTTTGACCACACTATCAAACTGTGGCACCTGGAAAGCCAAAAACCCATCGCTACCCTCACCGGGCATAGCAATTCTGTTTTGAGCGTCGCCTTTAGTCCCGATGGCAAGACATTGGCTTCTGCAAGCTTTGACAACACCATCAAACTGTGGCACCTGGAAAGCCAAAAACCCATCGCTACCCTCACCGGGCATAGCAATCCGGTCTATAGTGTCGCCTTTAGTCCCGATGGCTTGACTTTGGCTTCTGGAAGCAGTGACAATACCATCAAACTGTGGCATCTGGAAAGCCAAAAACCCATCGCTACCCTCACCGGGCACAGCAATTCGGTCTGGAGCGTCGCCTTTAGTCCCAATGGCTTGACTTTGGCTTCCGGAAGCAGTGACAACACCATCAAACTATGGGTTTGGGAGGCTGATAAACTAATGGCATTAGGTTGCAATTGGATCGGCGATTATCTCAGAACCAATCCGAAAGCAACTGAAGAGGATAAACAGATGTGTGCTGATTACCTCAGCCAACCGTCAATCAAATAGGATTTAGGCAAAAACAGCCAGCCAGCCAGATGTTCGCACTACATTTTTTACCACCACTGCCACTTTTTCTGTTGTCCATTCCTCACTCGCATCAGTCACAACCCTAATATTTCGCTGCCGCGAATCTTCCTCCACAACCGCCACCAGCATCGGATTATTAAATCTTGCTATTTAATTTTCACTTTTGTCGTTAGTCGAGGTTTGGGGAGCTCAAAAGGCGGTAGGTGCTAACTCTGAGGGATATTGCACTGATGTCCCTTGGAATATAAAGTGTAAAACTCCTGGAGTGCTGACATTTGTTCTCTCAATCTAGATATCTCTATATCCCAGGGAGGGAGTAGTTTCTCAAGGTGGCGAACCTCACTAAACCAGAGTCGTAACTCGGGTTTGAGAGTTGCATAGAGCGTTTCGGGACAGGAGAGTAATATTGCTGTTATTATCTCTGCTACGAAGGGCTGTTGCGGCCACTTCCCTACAACAGACATTGCATCCGAGTCATCGCTTGACAAGCATTGGTGAACAATATCAAACAGTGAATTTAACTCAATAGCTGCCCGTAATTTCTCAAGTCTCTCGGCCGTCTCTGAGGAGGTATCCACCATAGTTGTGAATTCAACAGGCCAATGGTGCAGGAGGATACTGACAAAGGAAGCAATTGAATCAGGTTGCTCTTTTCTCAGAATGTCTGGGAGTATTTCTGTAAAGTAAGGAGCAACACTACGCCACTGATGTAAATCAAAAGCAACATGAAAGAAGGTTTCTGGCAACCTTTCACTCTTCTGCAATAAAATATAACCTCGACATTGATTAGTGACGGGATCGACAGGTTCAAATGCTTGCCATAACAATGGCAAAGAAACCCAGTGAGGTGGATATTTGAAACGAGCAACATCCAGCAGAAGAACTAGATCCCGCTTTGGATGATAACCACCAATTGGTGAAAAGTGACCATCGCCCGTTTGTCCCAATACCTTTCGGCTGTAGGAAACAACTAGATGAATATCACCTGACGCCGCAGTCACCTCCTCCACTGCTTGTCGAAAGTTTTCCAAGCTGCTTTGGTGGTAACGGTTAGGTTTTACAACAGCACCGTTGCAACGTGCGATACAGACAAACTCATCAAAGGTGATACCGTTTTCTTTAATGACTGAAAGAGGTAAACAACAGTCTAAAAATTCCTCTCCATACCATCTCCACACCCCTTTCCAAATGCGACCCGGATCGATGGATAAGGCATTAAGAACAACAACTAAACTACCCAATCCACAAAAAGCCGGTTCTGCTTGAGTATGAAACTGTTCCGCTAGAGCAAAATACCCTTCCATACCTCCCAATGCCAACGCTTCTCGAAATATTTGCTTTCCCTCTACCGAGGAAAAGGCAATAGCAGAATCGGGGAGTGAACGACGATAAAACCCTTGAGCCGACATTGAGTGTTTTAACCCTTATTGCTTATGGTGTTAATAAATATTATGCAATATCGTCACATTGATAATGATAAATGCACTTATTTACTATTTTTCTCAAGTATAGCAATAAAACGCTGCGAAGGTTGGACTATCTGGGTGCAAATTTAAAAAACGCGACCATTTGCGACAGACGGCTAGACATCAAGCTGATGAAACAAGTCGGAAATTTGCCACAGATTGAGCGGTATGCAGCTCGGCTTAATCTCACATCTTTGACCCTTCTCAAGAACAGGCTTTCCGGCCTGTTCCACAATAAAATTCACTCTTTGTGGAACAGGCCGGAAAGCCTGTTCATAAAAAGCTTCTTGAAAATAATGCAACATCTCAGATAAATCAAGCTTTTCTGAATATGCTCAATCACGCGATCGATGTTTTATAAGAGTCGGATAAACAGTTGTAAGAGTTGCCATCAATCAAATTTAAATCGGGCATTTGAATTGGCACTGAGGTGGTTGATGCTCAGGGGATTTATATTGAGGTGGCTGATAACGATACGGGAATTAGCAAAGATGTCACCGCGCAAGTTTCTGCTCCATTCTTGGTTAGCAGAACCAGCAATTTTGTCAAAAATTACTCTCAACTAGCGGATAATTGTAGAGCTGTAAAAATGAGAGTTAAAGTGTTTTTAGCAACCTGGTAAAGGTACTAAGTTTCGGACATAACTTCTGCTGTGGCACAATTAATTAATAGTATTAACAGGGGATGGGGCGGGTTTTTGAGATTGTTGGTTTGACTCAGAAATTGTTTTTAACCGCCCCTACAATGACTGCACAAAATTTTTCAACTGAGTTCTGCAATGAGCCTAGAATTGAGTTCGCTGCTAATTTTGTACTCGCACTGCTGTTGCAGCGGACACTCGCCGCAGCGGGGGTTTTTTGCAGTGCAAACTGCCGCCCCAAAGTCCAGCAGTCCTAAATTCCACGGCCCGACTTGGTGTTTGGGAGCGACTCGTTCTGCTGCTTCCCAAAGTTCGGGCGATCGCGATTTTACCTTACCGCCGTCAATCCCAAAAAAACGCTGCAAAATCCGAGCAACATTCGTATCGAGCACCGCTTTTGGCTGTCCGAAAGCATTAGCGCAAACCGATCGCGCAATGTACTTGCCAACTCCGGGAAGTTCCAGCAACTGAGCTTCCGTGCGGGGAACATTTCCCTGATAATTTTCTAAGATAACCAGCACCGATTCCCGCAGCTTTTGCGCCCGAAAAAAAAGACCCAAAGGCTGCAACAAACTAGCAACTTCCGCAGCAGGCGCGGCCGCTAAATCCGAGAGAGTCGGATATCGATCGACAAATTCTTGATAAATCGGAGCCACTGTAGCGGCAGTAGTCTTTTGCAGCAACAACTCTGCCACTAAAATCGCGTAGGGGTCGCAGGTACGCCGCCAAGGAAAATCCCGGAAATTCTGCTGGGCCCAAGTTTTGAGCCGGCGGCGGAACCACCGGACTTTGGCTGCATTCAAAGGCTTTGACCCAGGCTCGCAATCAGAATCAAAAACAACGGCATTTATTGCAGGCATTTGATTGGCACTTTGAGAAACTGTCAATTTTATATTTATATAATAGCAGATTTAAATAATGTGTGAGCTTCTCTTTTTCTGCTTTTTTCTCTTGACCTCAATAGCGTTCTCTGCGTTTAGTAAAAAAATATTATTAACCACCAGCCAGACCCGGAAACCGAGAAAAGATTGGGATTTCAAATATTTTAAAAATGTAAAATTTTGTATAGCAAACAACAGAAATTATAGAAAATAGACGATAGTTGATGTTCAAGAGATTTCAAGCCTCCGCGAAAACAATTTTTAATCAGGTAATAACATGGTAGTAGCAGCACCTGTTCAATCCGGCAGTCAGTCGATTTTTCAAACTCGCTATGAGAACTTTATCGGCGGCAAGTGGGTGCCACCGGTGAAAGGAAAATACTCGGAAAACCTGTCTCCAATTACAGGAAAATCAATTTGTCAAGTCCCCCGATCGAGCGCGGAGGATGTAGAATTGGCACTAGATGCCGCCCACGCCGCGAAAGACAAGTGGGGTAAGACTTCCCCAGCAGACAGGGCGCGGGTTTTACACAAAATAGCCGATCGCATCGAAGAAAACCTCGATCGCCTCGCCATCGCCGAAACCTGGGACAACGGCAAACCAATTCGCGAAACCCGCCTCGCAGACATACCGCTGGCGATCGACCATTTCCGCTACTTCGCAAGCTGCATCCGAGCTCAAGAAGGATCGATCGGCGAACTCGACGAAACCACAGTCGCCTACCACTTCCACGAACCCCTAGGCGTCATCGGACAAATCATCCCCTGGAACTTCCCGATATTAATGGCCGCCTGGAAACTCGCCCCAGCCCTCGCCGCCGGCAACTGCGTCGTGCTCAAACCAGCAGGCCCCACCCCCGCCTCAATCTTGGTACTGATGGAAAT
Source organism: Microcoleus sp. Pol12A5 (assembly GCF_036701435.1). Classification (NCBI taxonomy): domain Bacteria; kingdom Bacillati; phylum Cyanobacteriota; class Cyanophyceae; order Oscillatoriales; family Microcoleaceae; genus Microcoleus; species Microcoleus sp. Pol12A5. The sequence continues at coordinate 7,900 of NZ_JAUBQU010000134.1, read as the reverse complement.
CATCGCCGACTTAGTACCAGACGGCGCAATCAACGTCATTAACGGGCCCGGCGCCGAAATCGGCAAAACCCTCGCCACCAGTCCCCGGATTGCCAAAGTCGCCTTCACTGGCGAAACCACCACCGGCAGGCTAATCATGCAATACGCCTCCCAAAACGTCATTCCCGTCACCCTAGAACTAGGCGGCAAATCCCCCAACATTTTCTTTGAAGATATCTGCGCCCAAGATGATGAATTTCTCGACAAAGCAGTCGAAGGATTCGTCATGTTTGCGTTTAATCAAGGAGAAGTGTGCACCTGCCCCTCCCGCGCCTTAATTCAGGAGTCAATCTACGATCGATTCATGGAAAGGGCGATCGATCGCATCCGCCAAATCAAACAAGATAACCCCTTAGATCCCACAACCGCCCTCGGTGCCCAAGTCTCCATCAACCAGATGGAAAAAATCGCCGAATACGTCAAAATCGGTCACGCCGAAGGCGCAGAATGCCTGATTGGTGGCGAAAGAAACATCTTATCCGGCGACTTGCAAGACGGCTATTATTTCCAGCCAACAGTCTTCAAAGGAAACAACAAAATGCGAATTTTCCAAGAAGAAATCTTCGGCCCAGTATTAGCAGTCACCACCTTCAAAGACGAAGCCGAAGCATTAGAAATTGCCAACGATACTCTCTACGGTTTAGGTGCAGGAGTTTGGACTCGCGACATCAACACAGCCTACCGCATCGGTCGTGCCGTTCAAGCAGGCCGCGTGTGGACAAACTGCTATCACCTCTATCCGGCCCACGCAGCATTCGGCGGCTACAAATCATCTGGTATCGGCCGCGAAAATCACAAAATGATGTTAGATCACTACCAGCAAACCAAGAATTTGTTGGTAAGTTACAGCCCCAAAGCTTTAGGCTTTTTCTAAGGTTTTAGTCATTGGGAAGGAAACAGGAAGAAGGACAAACTTCAGTGATTGGCGAACTCCTTCTTTCTCTCTTTCCTCTCCTTCTGTGCGCCCTCTGCGGTTCATTAAAAAAAAATCATTCACCAACGAAATAAAAGTGCTACACAAAGAGACTGCAATGGAAAAGATCGCAAAAGTCACCGCAACAGAAGCCGCTTTAAAATTAATTAACCATCTCAAAAGTCAACACGGAGAATTGATGTTTCACCAATCCGGCGGCTGCTGCGACGGTAGTTCCCCCATGTGCTACCCCAGCGGGGAATTGATCGTCGGTAATGGTGACGTATTACTCGGCGAAATAGGCGGTTGCCCCTTTTATATTGCAGCGCAGCAATACAAAAATTGGCAGCACACGCAGTTAATTATAGACGTAGCATCCGGGCCCGGAGGCAGCGATTTTTCCCTGGAAGGGCCGGATGGAGAGCGTTTTATTACTCGTTCTCGCTTGTTTGCCAATATTAATTAACCTGTTTTTTAAAATCCGATCGCTTATGGAGTAAGATTAAATCAAGCGCGAAGACGCTAAAAACGTGAAGGAAGAGAAAGAAACAGATGCAGTTGTTGCTTCGACTACAACCGTACTTCCTCAATAAAGGAAATACCATCGAAAATGCCATTTTTAAAGACTTGAGTGCTACGAACTCGCTGATTTTCGCTTAGTAACGTCATGGTTTCTACAAAAGTAATCAGTGCGTTATCTTGAGTTTTAGTTGCCCGAAAGCAAACTGTTTCCTGGCCTGCATCCCACACGACAGCCGAAAAATCCGAAGAAGTGCTAGAAGACATTTTCAGAATCCGATTTTCAAATTCACCTTGAAAATTAAGCTGGAGGCGAGAACCATCTGAATATTCATAATTGTTAACTTGTCTGTAGTGAATTCCATCAATCGAGATGGTAAAAGTACCGAAGAAGCTGCGAGAAAAATGTCCACGAGTATCAGTCTTAATAAACTCGCCTTTCCAAGTTCCAAGATGGCGGGTAAAAATCTCAGGAACTTTCTCCAAATCGGGAGAGTTCACAGGGGTGACGGTATCTTGATGAATTACAGGATCGTTACTCATTAAATCAGCCTCCAGTTTTTTTAGAAAACGCGATCGAGTAAAATGCTTTTTTCTGAAATACCCGATTTCTTCAAAAAGTCGGGTATCTGGGTATATTGATGATTTTGCATTGGGCTAACGACGACCTATTTTCAGACTCATTTCACGGCTAGTGCGTTGATATTCATGGACAATAGGTAATCTTTCGGATTGAAAATTTTCCAGTGCTTCGGCAATGTTAGCACTATCTCTGAGATGTTGTGCTAAACAAAGACCATCTTCCCAACCGGAAGTCATACCTCTAGCGCGTGTGGAACTTTTCGCGTGGGCCGCGTCTCCAATTAAGATCACACGGCCATCATAGATTTTTGGTAGGGGGTCAATGTCATAGGAAAAACGACAGACAATATTTTCCACAGGGGTTGATTCAATCACTTTTCGGGCATCATCTGGGAGTTTTGCGAGTTCTTGGGGAGGAATGGTAATATTATTAGGTTGTAGTTTCCCTACTTCGGAGTCTGCCCGCTCTTTTTCAATAAAGAAACCCCAATGAGTGCGACCTCCACCAATGTGAAAGAAGTTGGCATAAATTCCCCTACCGCGTACATAAACAAAAAAGTTTCCTTCGGGACAGAAGCTGCGATCTTCGACAATTCCTCGCCAGACGATATCGCCTAAATAGAATAGTTCAACGCCTGGAACTATATACTGACGAACTTTTGAGACGATTCCATCGGCACCAATTAAAAGATCGCCTTCCCATTTACTGCCATCTTTAAAGTGGGCGATCGCACTGTGTTCGGTTTGGGCGATCGATGCTAATTCTGCATTAAAATGAATACACTCAGGCGGTAACTCGTCGAGGAGTGCTTCTAGAATAGCTTTGCGGTGTACCAGCATTCCTGGGAGTTCATTTTCTTCATAAGTGACGGGTTCAGAATTGATGACACCGCCGCGGAGGTTGCGAAACTCGAATAATTTAACCGGATCGCCTGAGTTAATAATTTTCTGGCTAATTTGAGGGTTTCCTTTATGCAGCGCTTCCATACCTGCTTGTACGATCAGGATACCACAGCCATCGGTGCGCGGATGGGGTGCTTTTTCAAACAAGTCAACTTGAAACCCTTGTTGAATCAGCAGAATTGCTAGATAAGCTCCTGATGTTCCTGTGCCGATAATACCTATCCTGCTTTGGGACGAAACCATTTGTGCTTCTCCTGATTTAAGATTGCCGATCGGTTCTCAACTATTATTGTAATTAAGGAAAATCTAATTTGCGCGATCGCCCAATTGCGGATTTAGTTTATGTTGATAGCGACAGGTTTCAAGCTGCCGCTAAAATTAGTATCTAAGCTGATGCAGGATTAATGTTTAATTGATGACTTCAAAATTCACGCACTCAAAACTTAAGACTACTTTAAGCTTGAGTATTTTTAATTAGAGCCACTTCAATTTTGTCACCAGCCTTTTGACTGACTTGGGCGCGCAAACCTGGTCCAAAAAAAGTAGCTATTTTGTCTTGCTTTTCTTCCCAGACTTCGATCGGCATTAGCGGCGAATAAAACTCTAGAATTAACCCATAAGCACCATCAACATTAACTTCCCGCAACCCTTGCAGGAGCGGCCGTTCCTCGTCTGTCGGGGCAAGGCCCAGGCGCTCCAAAGCATCATCTAAGTGCGCTTGTTGGCCGTAGCGAAATCGAGTGACATCTTTGCGGACTTGGTTTTGAGTATCTGTGGCCTGACTTTCTCGCAGCAGGAGAACTTCAGCAGAGGTAGGTTCGGTGAAATCCACTGGTTCGAGTTCGGCCGCTTTCAAGGCCAAACCTCCCAGCAACAGCGGAATTCCATAAAAAAAACCGGCTAGGTTCAGGGTAGGTCTGTCTGTGAAGTAGGCTCCGAAACCGACTGCTGCTATAATACCGCCAACAACTAAGGCTAGGTTTGCTAAAGAAATTTTGCGTAACATATTAGTGAGGTAAGTAGTCGGACAGAAATAATATACTTTAATTATTATCTGTCAAAAAGTCTTGAATAAATTTAGTTTTTTTGCCAAAAGACCTGCAAAAACTGCTAGCATCTATGAGCGCGGGAGCGGTGTGCATCCACAGTCTTGTCTCTAGGTTCAGAAGCTTATCCTGCCGGACTCGCCCGGGCACGCCATCGGTAAATATCCGTGTTAATTGCGCGGCGTTGGTTCCAGAAGGCAATCGAGATCGGCAGTATCATCAAAGTATACAGAGTGGCGATCGCGATCGACACTCTTGCCCTTTCAACCATTTTTCGGACATGATTAAAGACGAAGACAAACAAACTGCTGGAGCAAACAAGGCGGTTTTGGAGCAGATTAACTCGCTCAAACGCGAAGATGAAAGGCTTTATAATATCTTAGCGATCGATGTCTGGGCCCTAGCCAAGACGATGGATGAATATCAACCGGGATTTTGGGCTGCTTTTATGAAAAACCGGGAGAAGGCCCTGAAGCGATTTTTAGCTGGAATGATGAAAAATAAACCCGCAGATAGCAAACGTCCGCCTTTTTTACGCTAAAATGTGGCTGGAGTTTGGCTGAAGTTTTGATGTACAATCAAACTATAACACAGACCAAAAAACCCTGAGCAGGTTCATCACTTCCCAGATAAAAACAGTGAAGGATTTGCCCAAAAAGGTATGTCGGTGAATTAAGAATCTCCGTCTGTTCGCAGGGGGGAGTGTCAAATATTTTTGTTAATAGTAGCAAAGGCAAAAAACCATGGATGCACAAACAATCAAAGAGCGCGTAGCAGAGATCGAGAGCAAGCGGGAATCTCTCGTGCGGCTGTTAGATCGATCGGACTTGGGAGCCCTGAGAATAGATGTGAGTCAGGCGATCGAAGAAATTGACGATCTCTTAGAAGAATTCAAGCGTACTTTTAACAGTTAAGTCGTCAGTAGTCAGTAGTCATTAGTCATTAGTTGTCGCGCATTTAATTTGAATAGTTATGTTAGTGAAAATCGTGTGGGGTGGGCATCTTGACCGCCCAAAAAGTCAAAATTAAATGCAGTACAGCTTAATAGCTAACAAAAACCGAACCCTGCTAACTGCAAATTTGACAACTGACAACTACTGACTACTAACTAATGACTAATGACTAATAACTAATTCATCACCATATCCATCAAAATTTGCTGAGAACTCACTTCCGGGCAATTAGCAGGCGGCCGCCGCTGAGAGTAGTGTCCTCCCGGCTGCAAATCCCAAGCTTGGCGGTTGTCAGCCAGCATTACACCCAAAATTTCTTGCAATTCCTTAGCAATTGTCGGGTCTTCCACCTGAACGATCGCTTCAACCCGTCTTGTGAGATTGCGCTGCATCCAGTCAGCAGAACCAATATACACCTCTTCGTCGCCACCGTTAAAAAAATAAAACATCCGAGAATGCTCTAAAAAGCGGCCGATAATACTGATAACTCGGATATTTTCGCTAACACCTTCAACGCCGGGACGCAAACAGCAAATCCCCCGAATAATCAAATCAATTTTAACTCCCGCTTGCGAAGCTTCGTACAAAGCAACAATGATTTGAGGGTCAACTAAAGCGTTCATTTTAGCGACAATGCGGCCACAGCTACCGCTGCCGCCTTCAGTCTGCAAGCGGCAAAATTCTGCCTCGCGGCGGATTAAAGCTAAAAATCGATCGCGCATATTGACAGGCGCCACCAATAATTTGCGATAAGATACCTGCCGGGAATAACCAGTCAAATAATTAAACAAATCCGCCAAATCCGAGCCCAAATCCTCGCGACAACTCAACAAACCCACATCGGTATACAGTCCGGCTGTTTTGGGATTGTAATTGCCGGTGCCGATGTGGACGTAGCGGCGGATGTACCCGTCCTCGCGACGCACTACCATCACAATTTTGGTGTGGGTTTTGAGTCCCACCAAACCGTAAACTACGTGGACTCCAGCTTGTTCTAACTTGCGAGCCCAATTAATATTATTTTCTTCGTCAAACCTAGCTTTGAGCTCTACTAAAACGGCTACCTGCTTGCCGTTTTCCGCTGCTTGAATTAAGGCGCTGACGATCGGCGAATCTCCAGAAGTGCGATATAAAGTCATCTTAATTGCTAAAACGGAGCGATCGTGCGCCGCCTCAGTAATAAACCGCTGTACCGTCGCAGCAAACGAGTGATAGGGATGGTGCAGCATCAAATCCCCCTGCCGGATGGTGGTGAAAATATCCTCGCCCTCTTCAGCATCCAACCTCGATTTGTCTAAAATCCTTGCCGATTCCGAGTTCCGCAAGCGCGGCGGCACAACCGGAGTCCAAGGCGGGTCTTTCAGTTCCGGCACCGGCAACCCCACAAAAGACATCAAATCCTTGAGGCCTAGCAGCCCCTCTACGACGTAAACATCTTGCTCACCGAGATCCAGCTCCTCCATCAGCATATCTCGCAGCGCAGGCGGCATAATCGCTTGAATTTCCATCCGCACCGCAGAACCTCCAAACCGGCGCTTGCGGAGCTCCTGTTCTATTGCCAGCAGCAAATCCTCTGCCTCATCTTCCTCCACCGTCAAATCGGAATTGCGAGTAATGCGAAACGGGTGATATTCCTCAACGTCCATCCCCGGAAACAAAGCTTCTAAATTGTGGGCAATCACCTGTTCGAGGGGCACGCCAGTCCAAACAGGAGATTTACCCCTCTGCTGCCACTGCAAATCGCCCGGTAGTGGCAAAAACCTCGGCAAAACCTGCGGTACTTTGACGCGGGCAAATAATTCTTCCCGCGTGTCGGGGTCTCTGACTACTACTGCTAGATTGAGGCTGAGATTGGAAAGGTAGGGGAATGGGTGGCTGGGGTCAACTGCTAGGGGAGTGAGTACGGGAAATACTTGTTCTTTGAAGTAGCGGTGCAAGTAATTGCGCTGTTCTTGATTGAGGTCAATGTAGTCGAGAATGTAGATTTCGCTTGCTGCTAGTTTCGGCCGCAGGGTCTGCTCAAAATAGGAGTGCTGCTGAGTAACCATTGGCAAAAGCCGCTTGTTAATGGCATCTAGCTGTTGTTGGGGCGTGCTGCCGTCGGAGGTCAATTTGCTGACTTTTGCGTGTACTTGTTGTTTGAGGGCGCCCACGCGCACCATAAAATATTCGTCTAGGTTGGAGCTAAAAATAGCGAGAAATTTAAGTCTTTCTAGGAGGGGCGTGCGGGGGTCGAGGGCTTCGTGGAGCACCCGGTTGTTGAATTCTAGCCAGCTTTGTTCTCGGTTGAAGTAATATTGAGGATCGCTGAGGTTGATTTCAGTGTAGGTTTTGGCGGGGGTCTTTTTTGGCTTGGGCATGGTTTGAGGGACTCTTTGGGAGGCTCGGTGATGGCATCTCTAGAAATAGTATTGTAGGTTAAAGGATTTGTTCGCATCTGCTTTTGGTCGATCGTGCGTTCTTGTAATACCTGTAGGGAAACGGCATTGCCCTGTCCGACCCCTGGATTGCGAACCCATCCCTCCCATCCAATTCTGTACCGCATTCGGCAAGTCCTCTTGATTTGGCGGAAAACCTGTTAACGGCAATTCCAGCGGTGGGTTAAGCGTGCCATGCTTGATAAAATTCTGGGTAAGTCATATTTTCGGCACACTCCCAGATGACTTCGTGACATCTTTCATTCCGACCAAAATCATTTTTGTAGATTTCCGAAGTTAGGCATTTTTTTAAACCTGAGACTGCGGTGGCGAAGTGTTTACCTTTCATAATTTGCAGTAAGCTATCTGCCGGGTCAAAAATAGAATATTCAGGGTGATAATTAGGAATCAACTCTATTAAAGTCGCGATCGCAACTGGGTGATATTTATCTAGGGTTTGCTGAAGCAGTTGCAAAAGTAAACACTGTATGAGTTGTGTTATCCTAAAAAGGTGGAAGGGTGCAAGAA
>NZ_JAUBQU010000133.1:0-15804 GCF_036701435.1 Microcoleus sp. Pol12A5 | reverse complement strand
CCGCCAATCCGAGCGACATCGCGAGCGTTTTCTTCAAACGCAGCCGTCAGCGCATCATCACCGCTTAAACCCGATGCGATCGCCCTTTCAATAGCCTGCAACACCCGCTTATAATCCCTCGGCATCACCTTCACAAACACCGGCACCATCGAGTCCCAATTTGCCAAAACCTTCGATGCCTTCGCACTTCCAGTCAAATCAACGTGAGTCTGAATTAACTGCCGCAAATCGCTAATTTCCTCAACATCCTCCAATTTTTCCAAATCCACCATCGACATATTGCAGCGAGTAGCAAAATCACCCGCTTCATCCAAAATGTAAGCAACACCGCCACTCATACCCGCTGCAAAATTGCGCCCGGTTTGGCCCAAAACCACAACTTTGCCGCCAGTCATGTACTCGCAACCGTGATCGCCCACACCTTCAACTACCGCATTCACGCCAGAGTTACGCACCGCAAAACGTTCGCCCGCCATCCCTCGGATGAAAACCTCGCCGGATGTCGCGCCGTAAAGCACTACGTTACCGACAATCACGTTTTCCTCTGCGACAAAGGTAGAAGCGGGCGACGGATACAAGATAATCTTGCCGCCGCTGAGCCCCTTGCCCAAATAGTCGTTAGCTTCGCCTTCGAGCTCCAGGGTGACTCCCTTGGGCACGAATGCGCCAAAGCTTTGCCCGGCGCTGCCTTGGAAGTGCAGGTGCACCGTGTCATCCGGCAAACCTTCCCAGTGGCGTTTGGTGATTTCGTTGCCGAGAATTGTGCCGACAACGCGGTTGACATTGGTAATCGGCAGCTTGGCGTGTACTTTTTCACCGTTTTCGATCGCACCTTTGCACAAATCCAACAACACAGTCATGTCGATCGACTTTTCTAAACCGTGATCCTGCGCCATCTGACAGTAGCGCCCGACATCCGCGCCCACCTCCGGCTGGTAAAGGATTTTCGAGAAATCCAAACCCTTAGCCTTCCAGTGTTCCACAGCTTGTTTCGCTTCCAAAACATCAGTCCGCCCCACCATTTCATTCAGGGTGCGGAACCCCAACTGCGCCATAATTTCCCGGACTTCCTGCGCGACGAAGGTCATAAAGTTTACCGTGTGATCGGGGTCGCCGGTAAAGTTTTTCCGCAGCAGTGGGTCTTGCGTCGCTACGCCCACCGGGCAAGTGTTCTGGTGGCAAACGCGCATCATGATGCAGCCCAATGTCACCAGCGGCGCGGTCGCAAAACCGAATTCCTCAGCACCAAGCAAGGCAGCAATTGCTACATCGCGGCCGGTTTTCATTTGACCGTCAGTTTCCACGACAATCCGGCTGCGGAGATTGTTGAGTACCAAAGTTTGGTGAGTTTCTGCCAATCCCAATTCCCAAGGTAAACCCGCGTGTTTGATCGAAGTCTGCGGCGACGCGCCCGTTCCGCCGTCGTAGCCGGAAATCAAGACGACATCGGCGTGGGCTTTAGCAACACCCGCCGCGATCGTCCCGACTCCAACTTCCGACACCAGTTTGACGCTGATCCGCGCTTCCCGGTTGGAATTTTTCAAGTCGTGAATCAATTCGGCCAAATCTTCGATCGAATAAATGTCGTGGTGAGGAGGAGGCGAAATCAATCCCACACCCGGAGTCGAGTTCCGCACCTTGGCAATCCACGGGTATACTTTTTTACCTGGCAACTGTCCGCCTTCACCGGGTTTCGCGCCTTGCGCCATCTTGATTTGCAGTTCCCGCGCTTGGGAAAGGTACAAGCTGGTAACGCCGAAACGCCCGGAAGCAACTTGTTTGATCGCGCTGTTTTTCGAGTCGCCGCGATCGTTCGTCCAAGTGTAGCGATCGGGATCTTCGCCACCTTCACCGGTGTTCGATTTGCCACCAATGCGGTTCATCGCTACTGCTAGCGATTCGTGGGCTTCTTTAGAAATCGAACCATAACTCATCGCCCCAGTTTTAAAGCGTTTGAGAATAGATTCGATCGGTTCAACTTCCTCAATGGGTATCGATTCCCGCTGCTTGAATTGCAACAAACCGCGCAAGGTAAAATGCTGCTGGTTTTGTTCATTAACCAGCCCAGAATACTGTTTGAAAAGCGTATAACTGCCCTCGCGCACCGACTTTTGCAGCGCATGAATTGTCTGCGGACTAAACAAATGCGCCTCCCCTTCTTTCCGCCACTGATATTCGCCGCCAACATCGAGAGTATGTCCGCTGGAGGGGCGATCGGGGAATGCGTGATTATGGCGTAAAATTGCTTCTTGGGCGATGACTTCGAGGTCTACACCTTCAATCCGCGAGGCTGTCCAAGCAAAGTATTTATCGACTACGGATTTGTTTAAGCCGATCGCCTCAAAAATCTGCGCGCCGCGATAACTTTGAATTGTCGAAATCCCAATTTTCGAGGCAACTTTCGTCACACCTTTAGTTGCGGCTTTGATGTAGTTTTTGCAAGCTGTTTTGTACTCGACATTTAGCAGCAATCCTTCGCGGATCGAATCGGCGATCGTCTCAAAGGCCAAATACGGATTAATCGCGCCGCAACCATATCCAATAAGTGTCGCAAAGTGATGCACTTCCCTCGGTTCGCCGGATTCGAGCACGAGTCCCGCCCGCGTGCGCGTACCTTTGCGGATCAAGTGGTGGTGAAGGCCCGCAACTGCCAGCAGCGCCGGAATCGGGGCTTTGTCTGGACTGATGCCCCGATCGCTCAAAATGAGGATATTCACCCCGGAGGCGATCGCGCTGTCTGCTGCTGCAAAAACCTCTTCTAAGGCTTGTTCTAGACCTTTTACGCCGCTTTTGGGGTCAAACAAAATCGGCACGGTGACGGACTTGAAATTGCCCTCATTTACGTGTTGGAGCTTAGCTAATTCTTCATTGCTGAGAATTGGCGTTTTCAGTTCGATCAAATGACAGCTTTCCGGTTCCGGTTTGAGCAAATTGCGTTCAGCGCCGATCGTAGTTTCGGCAGAAGTTACAATTTCTTCGCGGATAGAATCGATCGGCGGATTGGTAACTTGAGCAAACAACTGCTGGAAGTATTCGTAAAGCAGTTTTGGTCGATTGGAAAGCACCGCCAGCGGCGTATCCGCACCCATCGCGCCGACAGCTTCTACACCATCTTTTGCCATCGGCGCTAACAGCAACCGCAGTTCTTCAAAGGTGTAGCCAAAGGCCATTTGCCGCTGCAATAATGTTTCGGGATGAGATTCTGCTACGGCCGGCGCATCTTTCAGTTGGGCGATTTCGACCATGTGCTGGTCGATCCACTGGCGGTAAGGGTGTTCGGTGGCGATTTTGGTCTTAATTTCCTCGTCAGAGACGATGCGGCCTTCCTCGGTATTTACCAGGAACATCCGCCCCGGTTGCAAGCGACCTTTTGATACAATTCGTTCTGGGGCGATCGGCAAAACTCCGGCTTCCGATGCCATAATTACCAAGTCGTCTTTGGTAACGCAGTAGCGGGAAGGGCGCAAACCGTTGCGATCGAGCACTGCCCCGATCGATGTACCATCGGTAAAGGCGATCGAAGCCGGGCCGTCCCAAGGTTCCATCAAGCAAGAATGGTATTCGTAGAAAGCTTTTTTCTCGTCACTCATGGACTCGTGGGCCGTCCAAGGTTCGGGAATCATCATCATTACGGCGTGCGGCAAAGAACGCCCGGCCAAATTCAGCAATTCCAAAGCATTGTCAAAAATCGTTGAGTCGCTGCCTTCGATATTGATTAAATTGGGGATTTTCTTTAAGTCATCGCCGAATAGTTCCGACTCGAACAGCGATTGCCGCGCGTGCATCCAGTTAATGTTGCCGCGCATCGTGTTAATTTCGCCGTTGTGAGCGATGTAGCGGTAAGGGTGCGATCGTTCCCAGCTCGGAAAAGTATTCGTGCTGAAGCGCGAGTGAACCAGGGCTAGAGCGCTTTCCATGTCGGGGTCGTGCAGTTCGGGATAGTAATCGCCGACTTGCACCGGCATTAACATACCCTTGTAGACGATCGTCCGGCACGAGAGAGTGGAATTGTACCAGTAGGGGTCTGTGTTAGTCCTGCGGATGGCATTGTGAGCCCGTTTGCGGATGACGTAGAGTTTCCGCTCGAAAGCCGCCTCATCGATACCTGCGGCCCGCCGGAGGAACACTTGCTGCATGAAGGGTTCGCTAGATTTGGCGGTGTCGCCGAGGGACGAGTTGTTCGTGGGCACATCGCGCCAGCCCAGCACTTCCTGACCTTCTTCTGCCGCGATTTCCTCAAAAATGCGTTTGCCGTTTTCCCGTTCAGTTTGATTTGGCGACGAGTAAATCGCGCCAACACCGTACTCGCCGGCTTCGGGAAGTTCGATGTTTAGGGCCGCCGTTACTTTCTTGAGAAACTTGTGGGGTACCTGCATCAAAATCCCCGCCCCGTCTCCGGTGTTGGGTTCGCAGCCGCACGCGCCCCGGTGGTCGAGGTTCAAGAGGATTGTCAGTGCCTGCTCGACAATTTCGTGGGATTTGTTACCCTTCATGTGTACGATGAATCCGACTCCGCAAGCGTCGTGCTCGAACTGCGGATCGTACAGACCTTGCTTTTGTGGCAGTCCGTTGCTGTTCATTTTGATGCTCCTGTCAAAGTGGCGAAAAGATGTTGATCTAGAGTAGAGGATGGGATGCCGATCGCTCTAGTATCATGTATTATATGTGGATCTACTCAATTGGGTAGATGCACCAAAAAATCCCAGCTTATTCGATCCGAGTAAAAAAATAGTTAAAGCCGATCACTTAACTATGGAACCCGGAGGTTAAAGATTTATGCTGCAAGACTCTTCAATTATGTGAATTATTAAACCGCAGAGGCCGCAGAGAGCGCAGAAGAAGAGAAGAGAGATGAGTAATTCCGATACCAACTCACATCTTGCACCCTTGTTAATCAGCTTTTCAAGGGCGGGCTTTCCGGCCCAGCCCACAAAATTTACTCTCTGTGGAACAGGCCGGAAAGCCTGTTCTTGAGAAATGAGTTTATAGCATTGTTAATGCGACTGTATCCTCAGCGTCTGGGTGACATTCTCCAGCAGCTTTTTGCCTTCTCAACAGCAATGAGTATTTCTGAAAAATAGCAAAAAGTCGATCGACTCAAAGCCTGGTTAGATAGCTTTCGGCCGCTTTCTCCCACCCTGGTTGCAGAAGTAAACTACCCGACACTCATGCTTTGCATAGAGTGCGGGCTTTCAGTAGCCCTCAAGACAACTTCCTGCAAAGAGCAGGACATGATCTCGGAACCTCCGGGCAGGTTTACGATCAGCCCCAAAGTAGCAATATTTTTTGCTCCATTCACATCGGCATCGCCAATCCATCCGCATCGCTCATTCAGGCACTCAAACCGCTTACCTTGGCGATTGCCAATCACCTTGCAACAGTGACAAGTTTTCGAGGTATAGCGCGGATCAACCAGTCTTACATCAACGCCAAATTTCACGCCTTTATAGGTCAGGAATTGGCGCAACTGGTACAACGCCCAACTATTGCTGCGTCTCCGTTCTGTTTTAGACCGTGGCTGTTCATTGGTACGCTCTCTAATTCAGGTCAAGTCTTCCAGGGTAATAGCCTGATTTGATGTCTTGGCTTGCTGGATCAGTCGATAGCTGATGGTATGGTTCAGCCATGTCTGGAATCTCCGTTCTCGTCCACTCAACCGTTGCAAAATCTGTCTCGCCCTTCTAGGAGTAGACCTTGTGCCTTTGGACGCTTTACGCTGTAACGAAGCCCCTACACGGTTATATCTGTCTCTGGCTTGTGTTACCTGTTTGCCACTGAATTTCTCTCCAGCAGATGTACAAGCAATGTCTGTGCGTCCCAAATCAACACCCAAGACATCATCAGTCTTTTGTTTCTCTGGTGGCTCAGACTCAAGCTGAATGTTCAGATAAAAGCTGCCATCGTTGCGCTTTACCAAAGTTGCCGTTTTGGGGTCTTGTCCTTGCAGCAAGTGTTTTTGGTAATTACCAATGTGCAGCTTAAACTTTTCTCTGCCCTTGACCATGGTCAAGCTGACCAACCAATCCGATTCGCGGAAGGTGAAAGTTCTCGCGTCGTAAGTGGCAGAAGTGGGGGCAAACTTCTTAACGGGCTTAACCTTTTGCTTTGCCGTTTTGCGACTAGCGCAAACTTTACGAATTGCGTGAATCGTCATTTGAGCAGACAGCCCAGAATGCGAGCGCGCTTCCTTGTAAATCAAGGACTGAACAGCAATCTGATTCGTCAGCTTGTCGGGGGTATGGGTGTTCACGTACTCACAGCATTTTGCAAGGGCAGTCAGTACCGCATTCAGCTTTTCAACCTGCTGCTGCGATACTTCCAATTTGCAAGAGACTGTAAGAACTTGGAAAATTTTCAATATGTGAAGTTTTGCTGTTGTTATTGTAGCGTATTGGCAGCTTTCGGGGTATCGAACCCCTCAATCTGCGCGCATTCCTCCCGACACTGACCTTTCAGGTAGAGTGCGGGAGGAATGCTGTTCTAGTTGAAAAAACTCTACGACGTTCGGTTCATTTATCACTGCTTCACAGAAATTATCCAAACTTATTCAAGTCTAACTATTCAACCAGGTTTCATCCCAGAAGGACTCTAACCAGATGCTAGAAGTTTTGCTGCAGCGGTCTCAAGAGCTGGATTAGGATTCACCTTTAATCAATATTCCAGAACCAGCGCCGTTTCTATGAAGATTTGATGTAGATTGGGGCGATCGATCTAATAACAGGTGACAACACCTATGTTGGTTTTGCTATGGTTGTTAAGGCAAGTCGATCGGGCTGAGCACAACTCTTGCAAAACTCTACAGTCGGCTAACCAGTCCCCGCAGGTGGGCTTCGATTTTAACTATAGATTAGTTAATCTCAAAAAACAACGTCGTTTACCAAAGGATTCAGCAAGCAATCCTCAAGGAGTGAAAATCATGGTTCAGATTCAAGAAATTTCTCAAGTATCTACCCTGCACGCACCTGCAGCACCCAACGCAATAGCCGCTACAGAATTGCGGCCTTGGGGCTCATTTACGACTCTAGAAGAAGGCCCAGGATATAAAATTAAGCGGATCGAAGTTAAGTCTGGACACCGCCTCAGCCTGCAAATGCACCACCACCGCAGCGAACACTGGATTGTGGTTTCAGGTACTGCAAAAGTTACTTGTGGCGAAACTGAACAAGTTCTGTTTACAAATCAGTCTACCTACGTTCCTCAGTGCACTTCTCACCGCCTGGAAAATCCGGGAGTTATCCCCCTGGTTTTAATTGAGGTGCAGAATGGCGAATATCTCGGAGAAGATGATATTATCCGCTTTCAAGACGATTATGCTCGTAATGAAAAGGCTAAGTAACTCACGTTGCTAAAAATATAGGGGTAAGGTGCGCGGCCGGGCGCACTTTACATTCTCCGGGTAAGGTAGACGCCTAGGCACATTCTACATTTTCAAAACTCAACATTACTTCCCAATTACTAATTAGCAATTACTCATAATGATTCATCTGAGCAAAACAGCAGCAACAGAAGTAACGCGCCTCAAGTCGAAGCATCCGAACCCCAATGCTTTATTTCGTCTGGGCGTGGAATCGAGCGGCTGCTCCGGTTTGTCTTATACAATGGCATTTGACGATGCGCCAGCCCCAGAAGACGCTGTATGCGAGTCCGAGGGAATTTCCGTTGCGATCGACCCCCAGCACTTAAAATATCTCAATGAGCTCACCTTGGATTATTCAGAAGACTTGATGGGCGGAGGTTTCCGATTTCACAATCCCAATGCCGCCCAAAGCTGTAGCTGCGGCAACTCCTTTTCTGCCAAGGAATAATCCCTAGGATGACACTCAAAGACTTAGATAAAGTCCAAAAAACCTTCAAAGAAGCCGGTCAAGACTACCGATATCGACGCCAGTTCAGCATTAGGAATTGACGGCAATATCTAACTCAGAACTCCCGATACTGACTCCGTAATCCCTCTTTTGTCACTTCGGGGAGAGTGAAAAACTTTTGCCTTGCGCTGCCTGGATTTTAGCCGCGATCGAGAATTTGCGTGTTCCCCGGCCAAAGCGCTACAAATCCACTGGTGCAGAAAATTATCTGCCCAGAGTGACAAAAGAGAGATCGCTTCCTCCCTGAAAAGCGCTATAGATTGTTGGTAAAACCCGCCTTGACGATCGCGCAAATTATACTATCACGAATCAACCAGAAATGACATACAAGCTCGATCGACTATCAACACCATCAAACTGGTGTACCGAGAATAGTCCACTGCATTAACTGCTGCCACTCGGAAGATTGAGCTAATAAATCTGCATCGAATTCATTTCCCGCATCCTGCGAAAACTCGGCGAAAGCTTCCGCCCAATTAATTACTGTTTCCACCGGCAAATAAGGCGTATAATTCCAAGAACGCTGCAAAAACTCTACCATCTCAACAGAATGACCGGTGCGGTACAAATACCAAGCAATCCAAACTAAGGTACTGTACTTAATTTGCTTTTCCAACAATCGTATTTTATCCGGTAATTCGGGGCGGGCAAAAAAATTGTCCATCACTGCAGCGAGGGATCTAGCCTGAGGTAAACCTTTGTACATGGCGCTTTGTTCGTGCTGGCGGTAGCAAACAGTTACTTGCTGCAACCACTCTGCTTCGCATCCCATTAAGGCTAAACGCAGCACTAAATCTGTATCTTCCGCCGGGGGAAATCGAGGATCAAATCCGCCGGCGCGCTCTAACCACTGACGGCGGAATACCATCGCGCTGGGTAATACTGGTTTCCACCGCAGCCACATTTCTAAGTCTAATTTAGGGACATTTTGCCAGGGTTTGACATCTTTTAGGGGTTCGCCTATACTATTAACTAGACGCCAGCCGCTGTGGACTATTCCTAGATTTGGTTTCGCTGCAAATACAGCCATTTGTGCTGCTAATTTGTCGGAAAAAAAGTAGTCGTCAGCATCAAGAAAGGCGATGAATTCTCCTCGCGATAGCTTTATGCCGTGATTTCTGGCAATCGAAACTCCTTGGTTTTGTTGGTAAATGTAGCGAATTCGTTCGCCATATTTATCTAAAACGAATTTGGTATCGTCTCTGGAGCCGTCGTCTACGACAATAATTTCCCAGTTAGTATAGGTTTGGTGCAGAACGCTATCTACGGCTTGGCCGACGTAAGCAGCGCAGTTGTAAGCCGGAATGACTACGCTCACCTGCGGGGTGCGATCGATCGTAACATTACTCATAATTAATTATCTTAAATTCGATTGCGTCTCTATTTTACAATGAGCTTAGGGTGCGTCAGGAACTGACGCACCCAGTAAGGGCTTCTTGTGTTCATTAATTTGGGGTCAAGAATTTGCCAAGGAAAGTTGGTGCGAGTTCAGTAAATCATGGGGGCGAATTGCCAAAGGGTAGCGATCGCCTTTTACCTTCAAATACTTGTCAGCTATTTGCAAAACCTGTTCGGGATTGGCTGGCTTGCTCAAAAAATCCGAAGCACCTGTCAATTTCGCTCGCGTGCGGTCAATTATACCGTCTTGACCGGTCAAAAACACGATCGGAGTTTCCCGAAAAGCCGGTGTCTTCCGCAAAAAATTGCACAAAGCAAAGCCGCTTGTCTTCGGCATCACCACGTCCATAAAAATTAAAGCAGGCTTTTGTTTGGCGAGGATGCCCACTCCCTGCATGGGGTCTTGAATTTTTAGGACTCGATATCCCTCCGGCAACAAAATTTGCTCTAAAAATTCGCATACTGTCGGACTGTCATCAATACAGGCAATCAAAGGGCGACCCGGCCCTGCAATAGCTGCGGCCAGGCGCCACTGTTCTATAGGCGACGGCAAGTCTGGTACTGTTCGGAAATTTACTAAACCCTGCTTGATGTAATTAACTAAAGCGCGAGTTGCCACTGTCACGCACTGCTTTTTCTTAAATGCTATATCCCAAAGAGTATTCTCGCCGTTGAATACGTTACCCAAAGCGATCAAAGAATTAGAACTAAATCGATTTTGCTGCAACTGAGCCGACGGTTTTAAAAGCGGTGCTTGTTCTGGATCTACCAGCCACAAACCCATTGCTTTCCACTTCTGCCAAATTTCTTCTGTACAACACAGAACTTTCTCTACTTCTGTTAAAGACAGCAGCAAAGAAGAGGTAATTGTAGAAAAATATTTCTGGGACGGACGCCACTCCCGGCGCAAACCCGATTGACCGATCAGAGCAAATAACACTTCCGAAAGGCTGGTCTGGACGATCGCCCTAGCTTGTTCCAGACTCATTTCGCTGGCTGCTATCCCTCGCTGAAGCAGTTGATATTCCCACAGTTCTCCAGCATCGAGGTCTCTGAGGTCCACATGAAAGTTTCTACAGTGTTGCCCGATCGCCCTGTACCAGCGCCTCGATCTGTGCGATCCTCCCGTGGCATAAACCAAACTACCCTGAAAAAAGTAAAGCTGCCACTGTTGTTCCCCTTGCTCTAACAGCAGTTTCCCCGTTGCTTGTTTCTGGCTGAGTACAGCCAGAGTATGGGACAACATTTTGTATCCGATTGCGGTAGCAGACATATCAACTCGCATCCCCTGTACTCTGTTTGTACCATTATATAGCTGCTGAGTTTTGAAAGATAACAGTGATATTACTGAATTTGGGTTAATAAAAACCACTAATTATGCGAATTTAACCCCATCAGGGAGTGATTCCCCTCGGTAGTTTTAGCCAGTAGGATGCTACGCCTATTTGCACTATTAACTAATCACTAAAATCCAGCTTCTAACTAATAACTAATTGCCCTCGCTATCTTGGGGAGGTACTGGATCGTAACCCCCTGGATGAAAAGGATGACAGCGCAAAATCCGCTTAACTGCCATCGAACCGCCGCGGGCGGGCCCAAATCTTTCTATTGCTTCGATCGCGTATTGCGAACAAGTTGGCTGAAATCTACAGGCGTTAGGCAGGTAAGGAGAAATCCCCATTTTGTAGCCTCGGATTAATCCGATCAGCAATATTTTCACAATTTTTACCTCAGCGATTGATTAAATTAATAGGCTAATCTCGTCCCGTACCGCTGTAAGCTAGGTGCATCGAGAGCATTCCCAGCGGTTAGAGTTATGCCAATTTTTCCTGTATCAATTATACCTATTTTCATTTTTATTTTAGATACTTAAAGCACAATTTGAGGAGATAATATGGTACTTGTCTCTGAGTTCGCTACTTGACCGATACCTAAAAAATTACCGTCTCGATCGTACACCTGCAAGGGATAGGGAGGTTGGGGTATTGGGTTGTCGGCGGGATTGTTCTTACTGTCCTCCTCTCCCCCGATCGGCGTTTCGGGAATCGGCAGGCGCTGTCCTTGAAACCAGCGTTTGGTATATTCAGGGGAAAGGACGATCGCCCCTAAATGCCCCAAAACCGCCGATGGCAAAATCGGGGAGAATTTATTTTCCTGCAATAGCAGTTCCAATTGTTCAAAACTGAGGCTTTCCTCGATCGAAAAACCGCTACTTTCGGTGCGAGTCAAACAAGCCAAAGTGCCGCCTGTATTCAACACCGCACCCAAATCCCGCGCGATCGCCCGAATATAAGTACCCGCCCCGCAGGCGATCGACAAATCCAATTCAGGAAAATCCCCCGGCCGCCAATCCAATATTTCCAGCCGGAAAACCTCAACATTTCTAGCAGCAACTTCCACAGTTTCGCCTTTTCTAGCTAACTCATAAAGGCGTTTTCCTCCCACCTGAACAGCACTAAAACTAGGTGGAAATTGCTCGATTTTTCCTATAAATTTTGGCAGTGCAGCTTGCACTTTTTCCAAACTCAACTCTGGCACCGATCGAGAATGGATAATTTCTCCTTCTAAATCGTCAGTAGCGGTAGTTAAGCCAAACCGAATCGTGCCTCGGTAAGCCTTATTGTGTTGGAGATATTGCAGCAGTCTGGTTGCTTTGCCCAGGGCGATCGGCAAAACGCCAGTCACAGCAGGATCGAGGGTTCCTCCGTGTCCGACTCGCTTGAGTTTCAATAGCCGGCGCACTCGCCCCACGCAGTCGTGAGAGGTCATGCCCCCAGGTTTGTTGAGATTGAGAAAACCGTCAGTAGTCATTAGGAAGAAGGAAGAGGGAAGAAGGAAGAGGGAAGAAGGCAGCGAAGCAGTGTACGGGATTTAAGGAAGAGAAGGAAGCAGGAAAAAGGAAGATGAAAAGTTTTGAGATTGATTTCCTTCGCATTGCGAAAGCTAACGTTACTTGCAACGCAAAAGCGGTTTTGAGTTAAAAAGTTCAACATTGAAAACTTAAAACTACAAAGTACCCAATTCCCAATTCCCAATTCCCAATTTCCAATTCCCAATTAAAGAATAAAGTCGGCCTGAGTGATTGAAGTGCGGGCAACTCCGAATAAAGTAGCCAGAGTTTCCTTGGTGCTTGTAAGCTGAATAATTGTACTGGCAGAAGTTCCGGCCCCAGCGGAAATGGTGAGTTCGCCAAAAGTAAGGTCGGCATTCAAGCGAATTCGATCAATACCATCAGTAAAATCTGTAATCACATCCCCGTCTGCCAAACGCCCGATCGCAAAAGTATCGTTTCCGGCGCCGCCAGTTAAAGTATCTGCGCCCCGATCGCCCGATAAACAGTCATCGCCGATGCCACCAAACAGCGAGTCATCGCCGGCTCCCCCAAAAAACGTGTCATTACCCGCGCCGCCCAACAAAGTATCGCTGTCTTGGTTGCCAAACAGCAAATCATTACCCTCGTCGCCCAGCATTGAGTCAGAACCTTTCCCACCGTAGAAAGTATCGTCGCCGGCGCCGCCCAAAACGCTGTCGCGGCCGGCACCGCCGAAGAGTCTGTCATTGCCAACGTCGCCCAGCATTGAGTCATCGCCGTCGCCGCCGTAGAGGGAATCGTCTGCGCCTAAGCCCAAAATGCTGTCAGGGCCACCCAAACCAAATATCAAGTTAGCGCCCGCAGTACCTCTGAGGGAGTCGGGGCCGCTGGTGCCGCGAGTGCCGCCAGGTGATCCTCCGGGACTGGTACCGCCGCCGGTGGGGGTTGGGGTTGTGACGGGAATTGGTCGAATTGGCACTGATGATGGCATGATTCTGAAGATGCGTAGAAATTTGCCATTCTAACTTAGCCTAAAACCGGAAGTTATAAGCTCGCCAACCGCCCAGCTCAGAAATATCGATCGCATCCGCCACAGCATAAGGTTCGCACAAAAAGCCCTGCACCGTGGAGCCGTCCTCTAACACCAGCGTAGCAATTCCCAGCGGCGGGGGAATTTTAGCGACAAATCCGCCGAAAGCCGCGATCGACAACTCCCAAACTTCCACCTCGATCGCGCTACCGCCCTCTATCTGACGCACCAATCCCGGCTTGCCCAGAGCAGTACCCGTCAAAGCGTACAGCTTGTAAATCGGGCTGGTACGGCAGGCGCGAACCAAAATGCCTCCCCCCTCGATTAGTTGATAATTCAGCGGCTCACCGCTCAAATGAGCGCCAACTACGGCTATTTTGACTCGTCCTTCTGAGTCAGGTTTGGCTGCGATGGCGGGTTCCGGGAGGGTTGGCAGCGGCTGATCGGTGGCGCCCAAAGTTCCCCCCAAGCGATCGTGGAAAGCAGATCCCAGGCGACAGAGGGATAAATCGTGCCACGCAGGAGCCATCAGTGTCAATCCTGCGGGCAATCCGCTGCTTTGAAACCCGCTGGGAACTGCGATCGCGCACAAATCGAGCAAATTCGCAAAGTTCGTGTAGCGCCCGAGATTGGTGTTGAGCGCGATCGGCTCGGCTGCAACTTCTGCGACAGTATAAATCGTGCCTGTCGTGGGAACAGCCAAAACATCCATTGACTGCCACTGAATTTCTGCCTGCTGGCGGAGCTCGGCCAACCGATAGGAAGCGCGGTAAGCCGCGACGGCATCGTAGCGTTTGCTGCCGCTGATAATTTCGTAGACGATCGGATCGATATCCTCTGGGTGCGCGTCGAGGAAATCGCCGATCGCGGCCAACCTTTCTGCTACCCAAGGCCCGCTGTAGAGCAGTTCGGCAGCATCCGCAAAGGGTTTGAAGTCAATAGGTGCGATCGTGCAGCCCAATGATTGCAAGCGCGCGATCGCCTCTCGGTAGCGCTGTTCGGCTTCTGCATTCCCAAAAAATTCGAGTTCGCCGTCTCCGGGAACTCCCACCCGCAAGCGGGATAACTCCGGCAAAACTTTCGTTTCAGGGCGACGAGAAAACGCATCCTCAGCGTCAAAACCGCTGGCTATTTGCAGCACGGAGGCCGCATCCGCACAGGTGAGAGCGAACACAGAAACGCAATCGAGCGATCGCACTGCCGGCAGCAGGCCGCGAGTGCCGATCGAGCCGCAACTTGGCTTCAGCCCGACAATGTTGGTAAAAGCAGCGGGAACGCGCCCCGATCCTGCGGTATCGGTACCCAGAGCAAAACTCACCAATCCGGCCGAGACTGCTGCTGCGGAACCGGAACTCGATCCGCCCGGAATGTAGCGCGAATCGAAGGGATTGCGGCAAACTCCATAAGGCGTGCGGGTTCCCACTAATCCTGTGGCAAACTGATCCATGTTTGTTTTGCCGATCGCGATCGCACCTGCAGCGCACAGGCGCTCTACGGCTGCGGACGATCGCGCTGGAGTGCGAGCAAACTGCGGACATCCCGCTGTAGTGGGAACGCCGGCCCAATCGAGATTATCTTTGATCGCAAAAGGTATCCCGTAGAGCGGCAATTGTTGCGGATCTAGGTTTTCCAAAGCTTTGGCGCGTTCGAGGGTTTCCGCCTGCGGTGCTAAATAAATCCATACTGCCGGGTCTGCATAGCGTTCGATCCGATCGTACACGCTCGCGATTACATCTGCAGGCGCGATCGAGCCGGTGCGGTAGCGATCGAGCAGCGAATGAATGTCGAGACTTTTGCTGTAGTTAAATTTTTCCATAATGCACCGTCAGTCGATTTTAGATTTTCGATTTTAGATTTTCGATTGAATAATTGAGTTTACAGGCTTTGCTGGGCGATCGTTCGATTTTAAATTTTAGATTTTCGCTTTTCGATTTTCGATTGAAGAAATGACTTCACAGGCTGCGTTTGGCGAGCCTTCGATTTTCGCTTTTCGATTTTCGATTGAAGAAATGACTTCACAGGCTGCGTTTGGCGAGCCTTCGATTTTCGCTTTTCGATTTTCGATTGAAGAAATGACTTCACACGCTGCGTTTGGCGAGCGTTATTACAAATAGGATCTTAGTTTACCGCATTGTCGAGCGTCCTCGCATCTAGTCTAGGGAGCGAAGTATTTCTAGAGAAATCTTCAACCCTGGCCTTGCGGGTTTCGTATTTGTGTGCAGGTAAACTTCGCGATTTCCCATCACCCCGTCTCATCGCCCAGTTTAATATTCCCAAAATTTTAATTTGACAAATCCGAGAAAAACGGTTTTTTGTAACATTTTACACATTTTCTCATCAAGTTTGCTGTTACCGTTTGAAACGTAGCAATCTAGTAAGATTGCAAACTACAGTATGCTTACCTTTCAAAAAGCTAAGTGCATTGCTGTTACTGACAGTCTTGAATAACTCCTTGGGTTGCAAACAGGACTTATACAGACAAAAACCGAAAAAATTTAACCGCTTCTAGGGTTCCGATTTGAATTAGTTTCTAACTCAGCTTAGAAAGTTCAAGTGCTGGTCCGAGAGAAGCAGACTGGTTGTCCCAATATTTTCTTAATTTGAGGGAAACACTAGCCAGTTACACGGCGGGATAAAAGCCCGGGAGAAACGCGATCGGTCATCAAGACTCGGTTCGTTAGCTCTCGGGCTTTATCCTT
>NZ_JAUBQU010000015.1:0-79612 GCF_036701435.1 Microcoleus sp. Pol12A5 | reverse complement strand
TATCTTGCACTTTATTCTCGATCGTGCGAGCGAAACCCAGGCCACGCAATATGCGCTCGATTATTCAGCAAGCCCTAATTAGATTCTCGATTTCTTGAACAAGTCCGGGAATTCTATATGGGGACAATATTGTGATGAGTTTGTAGCAGTGTCCGCCGGGAGCATCTCAATGAAAGCAGCCAAGCTAGAAACTGGAGCCAGGAGCCAAGAGGACAGAGGAAGATGGAAGGAGCTAGAAGAAGTGTTTTTACCCATATGAGATGCTCCCCCGACCGACTTACTCAACCAGTTCAAAGTCAGAGGGAAAAAGTCCGGCGCCAACTTGGCAGATATGCAAGTCGTTTTGGAGATATTAGAAAACCATTGGCGCAAAAGTTGAGCAAAAAACTAACCTTCTTGCTGTGCGATGAACCTGAAATCCTTGAGGTATATAGCAGAGAATAGCAAGCCCGTGACGAGATTTGAACTCGTGACTTCCTCCTTACCAAGGAGGTACTCTACCACTGAGTTACACGGGCATAAAAAATTAAGAACCGCCAATTAAAAAATTAATTTTTAATTCTTAAATTTTAACTTTTTATTAAATTGAGGTGGGCCGAGCTAGATTTGAACTAGCGTAGGCGTAGCCAGCGGATTTACAGTCCGCCCCCATTAACCACTCGGGCATCGACCCATTTGTATCACAGTTATAAATCCTAGCACCAGAATCTTTATTTGCAACATTATATTTAAAACTCTAATGATTCAGTTGATAACACATAAGTGAGTTAGGGGCAGACTAAAAAATTGAACACTATTTAAGATGTGCATTGCTAAGTCTAGGCTGGGTACCCGCCCGGAGCACCCTAAGTCTAGACTGAGAGGAAATCCCTAATTCACTAATTCCCCGGTTTCTTGCAGGGAGTGCAGGCGACGGTAAATACCTTGTTGACTCAAAAGTTCTTCGTGGCTGCCAACTTCGACGATTCTACCGCCGTCGAGTACGACGATCGCATCGGCTTCGCGAATTGTACTCAGTCTGTGGGCAATAACTATGGTGGTGCGCGTACCGAGGATATTCTGCATGGCTAGCTGGATCGATCGCTCGCTTTCATAGTCCAAACTAGAAGTAGCCTCATCAAAAATTAACACATCCGGCTCCACCAACAGCGCCCTCGCAATCCCCAACCGCTGCCGCTGACCGCCGGACAACCGCATTCCTCTCTCCCCGACCACGGTATAGTAACCTTGGGGCAACAGCCGCACAAAATCGTCTACTTTGGCTATGCGACAAGCGTCCTCAACTTCCTCGAAAGTTGCGTTTCTGTTTCCGTAAGTCAAATTTTCCAGCAAAGTACCGTTAAAAACGTCTACTTCTTGGTGGACAATCGCTAAACGCTGTCGGTAGCAAGTCACGTCTAAGCTGCGAATGTCTTCGCCGTCGATCAGAATGCGGCCGGAGTTGGGTTCAAAGTAGCGAAACAGAAGTTTAACTAAAGTCGATTTCCCGGAACCCGATCGCCCGACTAATGCTACAGTCTGACGGGGATGAATTAATAAATTCACATCTTGCAAAACTGGTTTTTGACTGTCGTACCCGAATGTCAAACCGCTGAACTCAACTTTGCCGGTAAATTTATAAGGTGGCTGTGCCGATCGAGCATTTTCTGCTAAATTAACCGCATCAACACCGTCTGGCGTTTGCATAAACTCGTGGAACCGGATCATTGAAGAATAACGCCGCGCCAATAATTCGGCGATAATGCTAATCGGACGCAGTTGGGAATATGCCATGCTTGCCAACGTGTAGACGGTAACAAAATATCCGAGGGAAATTTTGCCTGCAACCGTGGCTGCTAGGCTAAAACCGAGAACTGAAAACAAACACAACTGGACGATCGTCTGCTGGTATGTCCCCAGGGTGACGTATCCTTTGTGAATGCGGTGGATCACGACTTTTAATTCGCGATCGAGTCTGGTTGTTTGCCTTTTGAGTTCATCGCTTTCTGTCGCAAAAGCTTTGACTGTTTTGATGTTGGTGATAATTTCCGAGTTGCGGCTTTCGGTATCTTCGATGTATTCATCCAGAATTTCTTCCCGCGCAGTCACCCCTTGCAGGCCTTTGAGGGTGAAACTGAGGATAAATAGGAAGGAAACCAAAATTAATAAGCCAATCCGCCACTCAATTAAGCAGATAACGGCAAAAATGCCGATTAAGCGGACGACTTCGGGGATGAATTCGCCGGCAATTTCTGGATAAGTCCAAGTGTGATTGGCGATGCCTTTGGCGATGCGGCTGGCAATCCGTCCGGCGTTGTTTTCGTCGTAAAATTCTAGGGGCAAGGTGAGGATTTTGCCGATCGCACTTCTCATTTGATCGCGCCTTGCCCTCAATGGTATCGCCCAGTGGAACCAATTTCCCACCCAAGGCTGTACCGGTGCTTTGGCGACTGTTACCAGAAAAATTATGCCCAGCAAGACGGATAGCGATAATATTTTGTTGGGTGAGTGCTGGGTAACAGAGGCGATCGCTGTTATCAGTTTTTGGGTTACTGTATCTGTAGGTTGACCCGACAATACGTTTAATATTTGACCGATCGCGTAAGGAACAAGCAAATCGGCTAG
Organism: Microcoleus sp. Pol12A5; assembly: GCF_036701435.1. NCBI lineage: Bacteria > Bacillati > Cyanobacteriota > Cyanophyceae > Oscillatoriales > Microcoleaceae > Microcoleus > Microcoleus sp. Pol12A5. Next base: position 77,008 of record NZ_JAUBQU010000015.1, on the reverse strand, counting down.
TGCCAAAACGCTGGATGCGCCTATGCTGTAAACTGATATTTTCCAGTAGCGACTGTAGTATTGGAAAATGTCATGAAAGCTTGCCATAAATTTGTGTTGAGATACAACCCTTGCAAACACTTGCATCTAAAATTGCGCTCTCGGCGCGCTTTGTTTACAAGTGTACTACAAAAGTAGTCGACCGGGAAGTCATCTCGGCTCATGCTAGCGACTCGCCCGATCGGGTGATTTATGGCAATCATTGGATCGTCAGCAATCAATCCGCATTCCTGGGCAATAAATTCAAGACTAAGGGCAAAAAAATGCAAAAGACAGAATTTTTCTTCAATTCTGCCTTCTGAGCAAGGTCTTATAAGTTTTACGTTTGAGTAGTCTGTTAGCTAAAGGTGTAGGCTGATTGCAGCGCCCACCAGATCAAGAAGCCGATTCCGCCGGCAATGACAATCGCCGAAATGGCGATCGCTATAGGACTGTCAGCTCCCTTGAACTTCATGATTCCGCGATTTAAATCTGACATGACAGTGTTCTCCCACAATTCCAGCTTGATTGTAGCTTTGCCGTCGCCGGATGGCGGTCAATTTTCACGGCAATTACTGATTTGGTTGAGAATCTGGCTGCTGAAATTTGACAAAGGGAGTGGGTTTGGGGGGGTTTACTGGGTTTGTGAAAAAAACTTACTAAAAAGACTTGACAAATTTCGGGAAGTGAGACAATATTGTTAATACCGCAGGAAATGCGGGTGTAGCTCAGTGGTAGAGCGTCACCTTGCCAAGGTGAATGTCGCGCGTTCGAATCGCGTCACCCGCTTTAGAAGATAAAAAAATCCAGGAAACCGGAATCCAAGACACCGGAAAGTACATCCAGAAAGTTTTGGATATACTCCTAATGATGGTTGAAAGTACCTAAGTTAGTGGTAAGATTGAATGCAGAACTTGCAAGTCAAAATTGCCAAGTGGGCGAGATTTCGTAACAGGCAGTTGAAAGCCTTGCTATGGCGGAATTGACAAGTTTGATTAAGTGGATATGTTAAGGATTATTTTTGCAAAAACGCTTTTTTTATCCGATCGCTCGTGCCATCTCAAAAAGTTCCAAAGATTGACTTAAACGATGAGTACCCCTGTCCTTGCCGACGCCGGGGTCGTCTAGTGCCTATAACGTTGACAGAAGCCTTTGGATGCAACCGCTGTCAACAAATATTTGTATTGGACGAAAGTGGATACGTGATCGAGCAACTATCAACGAACTATCCTTACAAGCAGGCTTGGCGGTGGACAGGGAATCAGTGGAACAGAGCGCATCCGGGTTTGAAGGCCCATTATTTGCCACTGGCTTTGGGTATGATATTGGTGCCGTTAGTGATTTGGTTGCCCTTGGCGTTACACTCGCCGGGCCCGAATATTATTCTGTGGGCAATGGTCGCCGTGCTGCTAGCAATGCTGCCGGCGCTGATGGTATGGCTCGCTTACAGGCGTTAGCTAGATGATAATAGAGGATTTTACCCATTCATCAGATGCCGCAAATGTCGCGCGTCGCGCTTATCAAGCTTCTTTGGAGTTGGCTGCGACAAAGAGTGCCGATCGCGCTGCAGCTTTGCAGGCGATGGCGGGTTCGCTGAAACGCCGGCAAAATGACATTTTAGAAGCAAATACTCTGGATCTAGAAGCAAGTCGGGACATGGCGATTCCGGAGTTGATCGTGGAGTGGCTGAAGCTGACGCCGGAACGGATCAAGACAACTGTGCAAATTCTGGAACGGTTGGGGGAAATGCCAGATCCGATCGGCAGGGTGATCAATGCTTCTTATCAGGTCGATCGCTGTCAGGTGTACTGTCAGTCGCTACCGCTGGGGGCGATCGCTCTAATTTACGAGGCGTTTCCCGAGTTGGGGGCGATCGCCGCGGGTTTGTCTCTCAAAAGCGCTAACAGTTTGATTCTTAAAGGCGGCAGCGAAAGCTGGCAAACTAATACAGTAATTGGAGAAGCTTTGATTTCGGCAATCGATGAGGTCGGTTTGCCATCGGGATGTTTGCAGGTACTGCCGCCGGATCGGGGCGCTTCGATCAGAGAATTGGTCACTCAAGACCAATATCTCAATTTAATTATTCCCTACGGCAGGCCAAGTTTGGTGCAGCAGGTGGTAAGGTTGTGTACAGCACCAGTTTTGAGGTCGGCAATGGGAAATTGTTACCTTTATTGGTCACCGACTGGCAGTTTGGAGATGGCAAGGTGGATGATTTTGGACAGCCATCAAAGCGTTCCCGATCCTGTTAACGCGATCGAGAAAGTGCTTATCGATCGCAACCAAAAGCCTTCTTCCTTAGTCAGGCTGTGGAACAGTTTAAAAGAAAAAGGCTTTCAAATTAGCGCAGATGCGGATCTGGTCGCAGATTTCCCCGACTTGAAGCTGGCGGAACCATACGAGTGGACTCAACCGTATTTAAACAAAACCATCGCGTTTAAAGTTGTCGATAGTTTAGAGATTGCGATCGGCTGGATCAACCGCTACAGCAGTGGCCACGCTGACTGCATCGCCACTGAATCTTACTTAGAAAGCCGCCAATTTGCTCTGGATGTTAACAGCGCCTCAACTTTTATCAATGCCTCACCTCGGTTTTGGCGCTATCAAAATCGGGGAGATGCGATATTTTTGGGAATGTCCAACCAAAAAGGTTATCGTCGGGGATTGATCGGGTTAGATACGCTGACGACAATCAAAGAAATTGTTCAGGGAAACGGACTTTTTTAATCTGATAGGTTATTTAGGATTTGTTATTGGGATTAAACCAAACTGAAAAGTGGGAAAGTATTATCGATGCGTAAGCCTTTATAAGGCTTTAATAGTTGTTTACAAATTTTTTTTGAGGAAATACAATAATATCTTTGTACAACAATTAGGCATCTTTGATCGCAAGCAATTTAGTCACAAGTTCCCGGAACGACACCGTGGACACAGATAAAATTTCCCCGTGCCGACAATAATCCCGCGATTCATTTGTTTTAGGTCAATCTAAAATCGGTAGTGGCTCTAATTAAATTTAGAAAGTTATTAACTCAAATGAAAATACTCTTAGCGATAACATGAAATCCCAAAAATTACTCAATACTCTAGACAAGACGGCAACGCCGACTTTAGGCGAAGAAACGCTAATTCACCACTCGGTATATGTGAAAAAATTGCGTCCGCTGCTGCCGTCAGATGCCTTTGAACCCGATCCCAGCAAGTTAGCAATACTATTCATCAACGCGGCTATTTTATTGCTGGGATGGGGAATTGCTGCTAATCTCGATCGCTGGCCAGTCTATCTTTTAGGACTTTACTTACCTTTAGCCGTCATCATGGGCAATAGTATCATAGTTTTGCTATTTAGCTCCCACGATTTGATGCACGGTAGCGTTCAGAAAAAGTCGCGCCTCACTTATCCGATCGCTTTTTTGGGACTAAGTATGCTGTTTATGCCGCCTACTCAGTGGAAAAATCTGCACAACCTCGTACATCACAATAACACGAATTCTTTGGCCGACCCCGATCGCAACTATCTGTACCAGCAACCAGATACTTGGGGAAAATGGATTCAAAATCTGTTTGTCCCGTCGGTGGAAGTCAATCCGGTGTGGTTAATTGTAGGAATGGCCGGTTCCTGGTTAGTGCATAATTTCCGCAATCTCACCTCGGTACTGTTATTTAACGATAAATCTGTCGATTACGTACCGGCTGCCTTTACAGTTAGTCCTAAAGATAGATTGACGATCGCATTTGAATGTCTGGGAATTTTAGGAATTCATGCCAGCATTTTGTTCTACCTAAATTTTCATCCCCTCAAAATCGCTCTTGCGTACTTTTTGCCGATCGCAATTGGTCATGCAGGCGCAATGTTTTACATCTATACCAACCACATGGGTTGCCGGATGACCGCCATTAACGATCCGCTGATCAACAGTATGTCGGTGCGTGTTCCTAAAATATTTGATCTGCTGCACTTGAATTTCTCTCACCACACAGAGCATCATATTTTCCCCAGTATCAACTCAAACTATTATCCGATGGTGCAAGAGTTGTTGCAAATTCACTATCCCGATCGCCTGAATTTAATCGATGCTGGAGAAGCTTGGCGGTTGCTGATGCAAACACCGAGGCATTATAAAGATGAAGTCACCTTCACTGATTCTGCGGGTACAATGGCGGTGAATTGCTCGATTGTTGAAGACTATAAAAGCTGAGAATTCGCATGGGAGCCGCATCTTGCACCATGCTTAAGAACAGGCTTTCCGGCCTGTTCCACAAAGAATGAATTTTATTTTGGGGAGTAGGGGTTGGGCGTCTCGCCAACCCAAAAAATACACTCCTACATACTGATGCTATTTAGTACCAACGAAGGCTTGAGAGCAATGTAAGGAATTACTCGTTTTTGATTGTTAGCATCAATCTTTTGTTCTGCCATATTCAAATTTTGCTGGAACTGTCTGGCTAAAAGTTGGATCGGCGTTCCCGCAAAAACTTCGTCGAAGCTCATCCGGTAGAGTTCTCGGAAAGATTTATCGTAATAACCCAAACGGTCATATCGATAAGCTGACAAAATAAATAGAATTTGCAGTTGGTCAGCCGCTCGTTTGTACGGAGGAAGCAACCGTAAAATATCCTTTTCCGTAATCAATTCTAGATTACCCGAAGCAGTAATTCTAGGAATGTCCCGGTAGGCTGCCAAGGGCATATTGGCGGCAAAACTCATGTAGTCATACTGGGGAAAATTGATGGCTGAATGCTGGGGGCCGCAGGTAAAAATTACAGTTGTGACAATTTGAATTAATTGTTCAACTGTGTTGATGCGCTCTGGCATTCCTTTGACTTTACCGCCACTATCTGAGGCTAATTCTTGGGCCCAGGTTTGCAGTTCCAGATCTTGTACGATCGCCATCTCCGTCGGGTAAAAGAATTTTAGATAGCCCGATACAAAGGTTTCAATCGCATTCCACAGCAGCAATCCATCATCTCGGTAAGGATAGTGAGGCAGTTGATTGGGGTCATCCATTCCCCGATTTTTCAGTTCAGCGGGTAAGGCAAATTCATCAAGACTCCACGTACTGCACGCCTCTCTAGTCAGTTCCATTGTCTCAGCCAAGGTGCCGCCTAGCAATTCATCGACGGGTCCGCCGGGAGCTATCAAGTGAGAACGCGCCAGATCGTTGTTGGTCAACATAAAGCGAAAGTGCGGTTTCAGCAGCAGGCTCAGCGGGTGATTTTTAGCCAACTGTCGGGCGGTGACGATCGCAATTGGTTCCATCACCAGATGAGTTCGACCTAAATGCGAGTTCATTTCATGGTGATTGGCATCTGCCACTTGTACGCAGAGTTTCGCAAACAGCCAATCGACAGGAGGATCGAATGGGGTGTAGACATGGCTATCTGGGCTGGGATCTAGTTGAATGGCAATAGGTGTCATTTCACCGCGATCGCGGACTCCCGTCCACCGCCAAGCGAAAAAAGCCCGTGGTTTCGGCAAGTATTTTCTGCCTTTTTCATAGGTTCCGCCTCCAACGAGAGCCGGCGCGCGATAGTGTTCGTCAGTACCTGTGTAATCGGCAATGTAAATATTTTTCTCCTGCAACTCTTGGTGCAGATCGAATAATGGGTGCAAACTGGAAAGACCCCTCAGTGTTTCTGCCCGAGGATCGCTCGCATCTAAGAGGCGAAGCACCATCGGATTTGCTCCAGACAGGCGCTGTTCTGCAAAAGAGCGATCGGTTTGGTAAATTTTGGCAACTCCAGGTAGGGGCAGCCAAGTAAAAAAGTCTTCATAGTCTTGGAGTTCGTCGAGAGGATCGAGAAAAGTTCTCGAATCGGCTGCCAGCATATTTGCTGGAAGTTCCGAGGTTGCTAATATCCGTTCGGCAAGATACTTGCTCGAAAAGTTCTCGACTGCAGGCACCTCTTTCAATAATGCCAAAGGTGATAAACTCTCATAGTCAAACTGATAAGCTTGTTGCTGACGATTCAAGGAATCTTTGCGCTGTTCTGGGTTCGGGTCGTCTTGAGGAAGAGAAGGTTTCATATTGTCTACCATTGTATAAATCTACTCTCTTTTTCTAGTAAAATATCGCACATCATCACTACTGCTTGAGTAGGGAATTTAAAAAGTATTGTGCAGGCTCACGCTTGATATAGGTCTTATTCACCGAGAAATAATCTTATTCCGGACTTTTTTAAACTCAGAAAAATTCCTCAAAAGAAGGCAACACTTCTCTATTGCCCTAAGTCTAGGTTGCAAGGTTTCATTCTCCCGATAAGTAGCTCGCACTCAAGAACCCCGACATCTCAAAGAAGTCGGGGTTCGGGGTGTTCGGTTTTTTGAGCTGGGTCTTGATTAGCGATTAGGCATGAGTCATTAAATATTGACCGTTGCCGTTATATTCGCCGTCGCAACTCGCGAAATTAGACACAAACCAAATCAAGTAAAACCGCCAGATTCGACGAAATTTGGCATAGTCGATACCGTAATCTAAATCTTTGACTATTGCCTGAGAATCGTCAAAGTTTTTCAGCCAGTTAGCAAAGGTTGTGGAGTAATTGTATCCGTTGAGATACCATCTTTGAATGGTTTTGAGGTCTTTATTGTGGCTGGGAACGGCATCGTATTTCCAGTAACGTCCGTGGGGAAAAATGTATTTGTGGGTGAAAACGCTGGATATATTGTTGGGAGTGCGAACTGTGATGATGTGAATGAAAACTTTGCCGTTATCCTTCAGGAAAGATGCCAGCTTTTGAAAAGCCTTCGTTAAATTTCCCACATGACAAAAAACTCCGATGGAGAGAATTTTGTCGAATTTGGTCTCGAAGTTGGCGTCGTTCAAATCCCCTTCATATAAGGTAAATCGACCGGAACTAAGGTAGCTTTCGGGGTCTTGCATCTTCTGACGCATATACTCGCATTGGTGGTGGCTCAAGTTAATCCCGGTAAAGGTGACATTGGGGAATTTGGAAAGAATGTAATTCGGAACACAACCCCAACCGCAGCCAAAGTCTAAAATATTGTCGCCATCCTGAATCTCTAGCTTTTCAATCACATCATCAATCATCTGCATTTGCGATTGTTCTAGGTTGGCGGCTCCTTTTTCCCACAATCCCATGCTGTATTTAGGATAAATGAGTTTTCCATCGCCTAACATCGGATTCAGCATTGCTTGAGGTAAGTCGTACTGAATCTTCATTAAATCCCGCGGCCCTTCGGCTGTATGGTCTGTTTCTGTTAGTACCCATTCGTAGGGTGCAAGCAGGGACGGGAAATGCTTAAAAAAGACAGGCATACAGGTATCAAAAAGCGCTCGCAATACTGAATCTGGGACTTCTAATCCGTTGATGTAAGACTCTGCTACTGCCATTTGTACCGTGTTAACTGCACTGACTGCGAGGCGGGTTGCTCCGTAGGCGATCGGACTTTTGGTATGTACATCTCCGACGATGGGAATGTGCTTTTCGATGTTTTGTAGGGCTGTTGATGAAGTCATGGTTATACGGGTTTTAAAGATGCTGCTATTCTATCTCACGAAAATTGGGTGGTTGTTAGAGAGCAAAAAAGCTAAAACTATTGCCAAGTCAGGTTTCCACAGCAAAATCCCGATAAATCCTAAAAATATATCGCCGTTGAAGGGGATTTGATAACGGATTTATCGGGCTTTGAGCGATCTTAATTTTATTAAGAATTATGTCAGTCCTTTTTAGATTTTCGATTTTCGATTTTAGATTAACTCCACAGCTTGAATGGGGGTATTATCACGGTGCCATGGCGCTTTTAGTAATCAGTTATACCATTTGAGATTTTAGATAGATTAAAGAATTGGGAATGACTGATGAGCTAAGATTTGGAATCTTGCCTAGAGTTGTATTATTTTTTTAAACTGTTGTCAGTTGGGCGCTTGAGCTGACGTAACGAGAAGCAAATGCCGATCGCGACTTATAGTTAAGGAATCAGGGGATACAGAAAAAATGCCGAGAAACCGGGTTTGCATACAGGTTCGCTGCAATAACAGATGTCCGCGAGATTCCTCGCTAATTAACTAGACGCGCTACATATGCCACAGATTCACTATCTGCCGGACGATCGCACGATCGAGATAGACGACGACGATATAATTCTCGAAGCTTCCCTGCGTGCCGACATTCCCCACACCCACATCTGCGGCGGTAGCGCCCGGTGTTCGACTTGCCGGGTATTGATTGTCGAAGGTTTGGAATTTTGCTCTCCGCGCACTTCGCCGGAAGAGGAACTTGCCAAAAAATTGCGTTTAGAACCGGAAATTAGGCTGGCTTGTCAGACGCAGGTTGCGGGCGGCAAGGTGATTTTGCGCCGATTGGCGATCGATTCTGAAGACTTGGAATCATTTACCGACCAAATGGCGGGGAAGTCTATTTCTCCTCCTGTGGGTCAAGAGAAAAAAATTGCGATTTTGTTTGCGGATATTCGAGGATTTACGCCTTTTGCAGAATCGCTGCTGCCTTACGATGTAATTTATGTTTTAAATCGCTATTTCCAAAAGATGGGTTTTGCGATCAATCGGAATGGCGGGATGATTAATAATTATATGGGTGACGGTTTAATGGCGCTGTTTGGGTTGGAAAATCCCGACAAAGCTGCGGAACAAGCGGTGAGGGCTGGGGTGGAGATGCTGGAGGAACTAGAGAAACTCAATCCCTATTTTGAGACTTTATACCGTCACCGGTTGCGGATTGGGATTGGCATTCACTGCGGGTGGGTGGTTGTGGGGAATTTGGGGGCATCGAAGAGTCAGACAGTTACGGCGATCGGAGATGCGGTGAATTTTGCCAGCCGGATCGAAGCTGCTAACAAGCAAGTGGGAACAAGTTTACTGATTTCCGAGGAGACTTATCAGGAAGTGAAGGAATTGGCGATCGTCGATCGGTGCATATTAGTTGCAATTCCGGGAAAAAGCGGCGAATATCCGCTCTATGAAGTAGTCGGGATGCCGCCGCTGCCCCTGGAAATCGAGGAGATTTCAGAGGTAAAAGAAAAATCTATTTGGAAAAGTTCTGTCAAATTTTTGCGTGATTTGTATGCTGGGGTGTACAATTGGATTAGAAAAATTTGGAGTCAAATCAGACAAATATAGAGCAATTTTTGTTAGTTTGGTTATTTACTCAATAATATGAATATTCCCAAGTCAATAGTTCGCATTTTTGTAATGCTCCCCAACGGTCAAATAGGAGCACAACTGCGAGATAATATTCCAGGTATTGCCAGTCAAGGAATGCTTTCTACTTTTGGTGGTGGCGTGGACATTGGAGAAATTCCACAGCAGGCAGCAGTGCGAGAAATGGAGGAAGAAACTTGCCTCACGATCGATGATTACACAATGGAATTTATCGCAACTTTTACTCACCAAAAGACCCAAAATGATATAAAAATCTTACAAAAAAACCACCTTTTTTTGGCGATAGTTAGCGATGATGATAAAATAGAAATTAAAGAAGGTGTCGGTTTGGTAATTTTGAGAAAAGATGTAGACTTTGAAAAAGTCAACGCAGGTGAGGGTACTCAAATGGCTTGGAAATTGTTGCAGGAATATTTAAAATCACAAACCACACACGAGCTTTTCGCCGCTAGGGGACTGAAACTTTAATAGAGAACTTCTGTACTATGTTGTCAAATACGAATTCAGAGTACGAATTATTACTACAACGGGCGATCGCGATCGCAGCCAAAGCTCATGAGGGGCAGGTTGATAAAGCAGGCAATCCCTATCTCGATCATCCGCTCTTTGTGATGGAAAATGTAAACTCTATAGAGGAGAAAATCGTAGCGGTTCTACACGATGCGGTCGAAGATTCTGAACTTACACTTGAGCAACTTAGAAGCGAAGGTTTTCCTGAAGTTCTGGTGTCGGCGATCGCGGCGATTACCAAAATAGAAGGAGAAGCTTATGCAGCTTATTTAGAACGTGTTATTGCCAACCCGATCGCACTCCGAGTCAAAATCGCTGATGTTACTCATAACCTCGATATTCGCCGCATCGCCAATCCGACAGAAGCCGATTTTCAACGCATTGCAAAATACAAAAAAGTCCTCACTCAATTATGTGCAGCCTTAAAGTAATTATTAACCGCAAATATCCGCGTTAATCTGCGTGCATCTGCGGTTAAAAAAAATCCCGAAATCCTAAGCCATCACCATCCCCCCATCCACATTAAAAACCTGCCCGGTTATATAAGCAGCCGCCGCATCTGCCGCCAAAAACTTCACCATCCCCGCAACTTCCTCAACTTCCCCGTATCTCCCCAGCGGAATATACTTCAAAATTTCATCAGACTTGACATCCTTAGTCATATCTGTAGTGATAAAACCCGGTGCAACTGCATTCACAGTAATCCCGCGAGTCGCCAACTCTTTCGCCACAGTTTTAGTAAACCCAATTACCCCAGCCTTCGCCGCACTGTAATTAGCTTGTCCGGGATTGCCCATTTGCCCAGCAACCGAAGCAATATTAATAATTCGGCCGCTTCGCTGCTTCAGCATGATTTTACTCGCAGCTTTCGCACACAAAAACACGCCAGTTAAATTCAAATCAATTACCGCTTGCCAATCTTCCAACTTCATCCGCAGCAGCAAAGTATCGCGAGTAATGCCGGCATTGTTCACCAAAATGTCAATTCGTCCCCATTTTTCCATGACATTACTGGTGAGTGAATCTACTTGGTCAGTTTTCGAGACATCTGCTGCAAGTGCGACAGCTTCTCCTCCAGCAGCGACTATTTCTGCTACCACCTCATCAGCAGCAGCACTCGAACTCGCATAGTTGACGGCGACTTTAGCGCCTTCTGCCGCTAGGGCTAAAGCAACGGCGCGGCCGATTCCCCGCGACGCACCGGTCACGACAGCAACTTGACCCCGCAATCTCTGAAAAGTCTCTGGTAATAGTTCCATAATTGTATCCTCGCAATCTACCAGAGAATTTTGCACTAAAATCGAGCCAGAACCCAAAAAATTATTTTGTCTTATGGCAGTTCAAAAACAGTTCAGCAGTTTTGAAGAGTTACTATCGGGCTCTGACTTGCCGGTGTTGGTAGATTTTTACGCTACTTGGTGCGGGCCTTGTCAGATGATGGCACCGATTTTGGAGCAAGTCAGCGGTCAGATGAAAGACAAGCTGATGGTTGTCAAAATTGACACAGATAAGTACGAACAGTTGGCGTCGCAGCATCACATTTATGCTTTGCCGACTTTGGTGCTGTTCAAAAATGGCGCTGAGGTCGATCGAATTGAGGGAGTGATGCAAGCGGCGCAGTTGATCGATCGAGTGCAACCTTACTTGTAGCACCAGCCAATTATCACACGTAGGGTGCGTCAGTTAATATCTGATTAATTATGAATAAGATAATCCTAGTTGACGCACCCTACGTATGAAGACTCCCAGCCACGCTATTATCAATCTGGCAATTCTTGGCAAACCGCAACTGCCGCAAGCTAATCTAATTATTGCGATCGGCGGAATTTTGCCGGATATTCCAATATTTTTATTTTACTTTTGGGCGAAATACATTGCTCGCTTGCCCGCAGCTACAATTTGGTCAAAAGCATATTATGAGCCTTTTGTACAAAATATTGTGGCTCTGTTTCATTCAATTCCCCTTGGGGTTATTGGTTTGCTAATTGCTTATTTCTTTGGCTGGCAAAGCGTGCAAATTCTGTTTATTAGCATGATACTGCACTCTCTGGGAGATTTGCCTGTCCACAATGACGACGCTCACCGACACTTTTTTCCGTTCAGCAATTACCGTTTTATCAGTCCGTTTTCTTATTGGGATCGGAAGCACTACGGGTCAATTGTTTCTGCGGTTGAAATGTTGTTAGTGCTGCTGTCAACTTACCGCGTTTTTGGTTTTGTTAATTCTTATGCTGGAAAAACGTTGTTAATTTTGGTGAATGGTTTTTACTGGGCTGGCGCGGTTTATTTTCAGGTGCGATATTTATTTAAATTCACTTTCCAAAGATGAAACATGAATTCAAAATTACCAATTAGCAATTAGGAATTAGCAATTACCATATTGTTAACTGCGCCGAATATTAAAACAACACCAATCTTGGCGCTTCCACAGAGTAGCAACAATCCAGCCGTGCTGTTCGAGAGTGTCGGCAATTGGCTTAGCTTGTTCGAGCAAAATGCCGCTGAGAACTGCCCAAGTAGTGGGTTTGCTAATTGCAGTGAACTGCGGGATTAAATCAATGATTACTTCTGCTAAAATGTTACAGATCAAACCGTCGATCGGCTCATCGACCATTTCTTTCAAGCGATCGATACTTCCGAGCTCTGCAACCAACTGCTGAGAATTAACGCGGTTGAGTAGTCTGTTGCTAATGGTCGATCGCACTGCCAAAGGATCGGTATCCAAAGCATAAACTTTTGTAGCGCCCAACAACACTGCGCCGATCGACAAAATACCCGATCCGCAGCCGATATCAGCAACAATGCACTCTTTGTCATCAAAACCGAGCCGCATTTCTAGCGACTCCAGACAAAGTTGAGTAGTAGCGTGAGCACCCGTACCGAAAGCCACACCGGGATCTAAACGCAAAATGATGCGATCGGTATCAGTCGGTAGGGGCAGCCAGGCCGGATTAATTAAAAAGCGATCGCCCACTTCTTGAGGCTGCCAGTGCTCCTTCCAAGTGCTGCCCCAGTCTTCGTCTTCAATCAAATCCCACTGCATCGCAGGTAGGGGCAAACCTGCACACAGAGCATCTTGGCGCAGCCACAGAGACAGAGCGGCCAAATCCAGCAATCCTGCCTGTTCTTCGGGCAAATAAGCCGACATCAGGCAGGAATTGCTTTTGATCTCCGTAGCAGTTCCCCGACAGTTAAACCGTTCCAGACGCCAAAAGATGATATCTTCCAGCGCCGGATCGCAAAGAATTCTAATTTCCCACCAGCTATGTGCCATAACGATTTTAGATTTTAGATTTTAGATTTTAGATTTGCCCAGGGGAACTGGAGACTGGGAAGTGGGGAGTGAGGAAGGAGGATTGGCTAATAGAAAAATTCCCGCTTTCTTGCCAATGACCAATTACCAATTACCCATTACCAATTATCAGCCCTGGCATCCAAAATCTAAACTCCAAAATCCGTCAAAGATTTACCGTGTAAGCATCCCGAATTCCCGGAACTTTTAGGATCTCGGCCAGTATCCCTTCTGGTAGAGGGTCATCGAGGCTCAAAACCATCACCGCATCGCCTCGCACGATTTTACGCCCTACCTGCATACTGGCAATATTGACATTAAAACTGCCCAATTGGGAACCAATTTTGCCAATAATCCCCGGCATATCGCGGTGCAGGGTAAACAGCATATGGTGGGTGGGGGAAACGTTGACCGGGAAATCGTCAACACTGGTAATCCGAATTTCGCTTTCGCCGAGCACTGCACCTGTCACGGTGTGTTCGCCGAGGGTTCCCTTGGCCGAGAGGTGCAGAGAGCCTGTGTAGTCGCGAATTGAGGCGTCTCTGGTTTCGACGACGCGAATTCCGCGTTCTTTTGCTTCGATGCTGGCGTTGACGTAGTTAACGCGTTCTCGCAGGGCTTGGGAGAGCAGGCCTTTGAGGGCGGCGACGACTACGGGCTGGCTTTGGTTGCTGGCCAATTCGCCTTGCAGTTGGACGTTGAGGTAATCGACTCGGCCTCCGGCTAGCTGGCTGACGAGGTTGCCGAGGGTTTCGGCGAGTTGCAAGTAGGGTTTGAGTTTTTCGATCGAGTCTGGGAAAATGCCGGGTATGTTCACAGCCGATCGCGCGGGCAGCCCCAACAGTACATCGCGGATTTGTTCGGCAACGTCGATAGCCACATTCACCTGAGCTTCCGCTGTGGAAGCTCCCAAGTGGGGCGTCAGCACGATGTTCTGGCCGACATTCCGCAGTGGGGAATCGGCTTCCAGGGGTTCGTGTTCGTAAACGTCCAAAGCTGCGCCGGCGATCTTGCCTTCTTTGATGGCTTCTGCGAGGGCTGCTTCGTCGATGATGCCCCCTCTGGCGCAGTTTATGATGCGGGCCGTCGGCTTCATTTTCGACAGCACCTCAGCGTTAATTAAGTGCAGGGTTTCCGGCGTTTTGGGGATGTGCAGGGTGATGTAGTCGGATTCGCGCATCAGCAGTTCGAGTTCTACCAAGCGACAGCCCAACTGGTCGGCTCTTTCGGTCGAAATGAAGGGGTCGTAGGCCAGCAGTTTCATGCCCATTGCTTTGGCTGCGGCCGCGAGGTGCGAGCCGATTTTGCCCAAACCGACGATGCCGAGGGTTTTTTTGTAAACTTCTACGCCGATAAAGCGGTTGCGTTCCCATTTACCACCTTTGACCGATGCGTTGGCTTCCGGGATGTGGCGCGACATGGAGAGCATCATGGCGATCGCGTGTTCGGCGGCGGCGATCGTGTTGCCTTCGGGGGAATTGACGACTACAATTCCTTTGCGGGTAGCGGCGGGTACATCGACATTATCTACGCCGACGCCGGCTCTGCCGATAATTTTAAGTGAATTCCCTGCTTCAATGATTTCTTTGGTAACTTGGGTGCCAGAACGGATCATCAAAGCGTCGTAATCTGGAATAATTTTTACCAGTTGTTCGGCTGAGAGTCCTGTGTTTACGTCAACTTGCGCGACTTGGGAGAGGATGTCAATTCCGGCTTGGTCGATCGGATCGGATACTAGAACTTTAGGCATAGCAAGCAATTGAGTGCAATAGTAAAAATAGACCGAGCGTTGGCGAGCTCAAAGTGAGACTTATGACTTAGAGCGGTATCTAACAGCTCAGCTCAAGCTTGCCTTTGTGCAGTTTGAATTGTATCTGTATTCGGTCAAGGTCGGCCGTTTTTTGCGTGAAATATTTTAGCTTTGCGGGCGATCGGACTCTCTGACCGTCTGAAAATCCCGCAAGTGCTTAGCTAGTATGTCTTTTCGGGCTATAATAGACTTTGGCTATTCAAGCCTAACTATCAGGAATTGTTTTCTAATGAATTATCTTATCGCCGTACTGCCCGATCGAATTCAAGCCGAAGCTGCCTACTGTGCTCTGGAAAAAGAAGGCTTGCCTATGAAGCAAGTGAGCATTTTGGGCCGCGGCTACAAAACTGCTGATGAATTTGGCTTGATCGACCCCAACCAGCAAGCTAAGAAACAAGCTAAACTCATGGCTATTTGGCTGATTCCCTTTGGCTTTATTGCTGGCGTTACTTTCAGTCTGATGACTGAGTTGAAGACTTTCGCCTGGGCGGGCGAAATTGGCGATCACGCGATCGGTGGCTTACTCGGTGCGATCGCCGCTGCGATGGGTAGTGTGTTTGTTGGAGGCGCGGGCGGTATGGCTTTTGGTAGCGGCGATGCTTTGCCCTACCGCAACCGTTTGAATGCGGGTAAATTTTTGATTGCGGTTAAGGGTACTGATGATTTGACCGGAAAAGCTGCGAATATTTTGCAGCAGTTTGAACCGGAAAATATCCAAGGTTATACAGAGACTTAGTTATTTGTTTGTTAACAGTTGACTGTTAACAGTTGACTGTTGACAGTCAACTCGTGTAATATTTGGAGGCAGTTATGGAATCACAAACTATCCCTCTACATTCTCCCCTAGAATTAACGATTGAATTAACTGACGAGCAGTTTTTTCAGTTGTGTATAGACAACCGGGATTTAAGATTTGAGCGCACTGCAACGGGAGAATTAATTATTATGCCGCCTGCGAGTAGCGATACAGGCAGACGCAATGCGGATCTAAGTTTTCAACTCGAAGGTTGGAGCAGACAAAATAAGCATTTGGGAATTGCTTTTGATTCTTCAACTGGATTTAAACTGCCCGACGGTACAGATATTTCTCCCGATGCTGCTTGGATTCGGCGCGATAGGTGGGATGCTTTAACTGCTGAAGAAAAAAAGAAATTTGCGCCGATTTGTCCCGATTTTGTGGTGGAATTGCGTGAAGCGAAGCTATCCCGTAGGGAATCGACTACTGACTCTCTAGAAAAATTGCGGGCTAAAATGAAAGTGTATGTGAAAAATGGAGCAAGGTTGGGATGGTTGCTCGATGATCGCAAAAATAGAAAAGTAGAAATCTCCCGTCAAGGTATAGAAGTAGAAATTTTAGATGAACCTGCAACTCTATCAGGTGAAGATGTACTACCCGGTTTTGTGTTGGATTTAACAGATATTTTCTAAATTTGTAAGAAGACTCGGCGGTTGAAACCGCATCTATCAAGTCAAAACCCGCAGAGGCTGGTTAAAGAAAACTCGGCGGTTGAAACCGCCTCTACACAAGCAAAACCTGCTCACGCCGATTAAAGATAGCGCGGTAAAATTACGTTATTCTCTTTAGTCCGCTTGGAGTGGACATCGTTTGTATAGCAGCCGTTTCAACCGCCTTCTTATCTTTTCCCGCTAATTGATGATATGATAGGCTGCCAAAGGTTGCGTTTGGTATGACCTGTCAGTAACCCCGGTCTAAAGACACGGGGCTTGTAAGAGAAATCTGGCAAGCCATACTGACCAGACTAAGGCTTAATTTCCTAAGTTTTGAGAGTCACGACACCCTGTGGATGCGTAGCTAGTCCCCTGCTCTGTCATCTGCAATTAAACAGTTCTAAGGTCACTGGAACAGTGTTGCGGGTCTAACAAGCTCTCGAAACATTGTCGAAGCTAACATTACCCCAGAAATGGGAGGCACAACCCGTGCAAAATACTATGCGTACAGGGCTGGGAAGTTTGAGGCGGTAATTGTCCCGTTGAAAGTGCAACACAAAAGCACACCGAGCCAACCAGTCCCAAGGCGGTAGTCAATCAAAAATGTAAAGCCGTCCTAAAAGGACGGGGTTTCTACCCATTTTTCTGATGAAAATCCTCCACGGGACTTGGATTCCTCAAGCAGAAGAGAATTTTATTCAACCTGGAACGTTTTATATTTGGGTTGAAACTACTGAAAAGAAAAAACAGCCTGCTAAGGTTCATCCCCGACAATTGGAGACGGCACAGTTAAGAGAGTTTCTAACGAAAGAAGCCGGGATTCAACTGCCACCAGTCAGCAATAAAAGTGCGATGGGGCTAGAATACGCGATCGCCCCTCGGTATTTTTTACTGCCCACTGCCGACAACCAGCCGTTGCCCTCTTTAGAACTAGCGCGATATTTAGAGACAGAATTACCCGAAACATTTGAGTTGGAGTATTGGCAAGTTGATTGTGTCTCCATCGCCACCCACACTTTGACTAAAGTATTGAACGATCTGCATTTTTTTGCTCTCTACGATGTAGCAGAAGTTCAGTTTGGTTCAGACTTGCTATTTTGGTATCACTACACCCAAAGTTTTAAGCAAATTGTTCTGAAAGATCATTATATTCCGGCGTTGCGCTATCGAGAAACTGCTCCGATCGCGATCGCACCCATTGAAACATCCGAACCCGCTGAGAAAGCCACGCGCGGGCGTAAGAAAGCGGGCGAGACAAAAACCAAAACAACTGCAAAAACTCCAAAAACACCTGCCAAAATTGCACCCAGCTTTGAGATTTATCCGGGATGGGAAATTATTTCAACACAGTACGAAACTGATTTACAACGCTATGTTGAATGGATGCCTTTAGTTTGTGTGTCCGGTTTTCGGAAGATCCAGCTACAAGATACACCAAAGTTCTACGATCGCGAACGGTTGCTGCGGCATTTTTCCGAGTGTGCGATCGCGGAAATTGTCACTCAAACCCCCATCCCAGCATCGTTTGAAAATAAGATTGCGGATTCTTTACTGCAAATCTGCCTCAACCAAACACGAAAAATCGCGCGAGTAAGCCTTGAACAATACCGGCAATGGCAAACCTGGCGCGATCGCATTACGCGCAATCAATCTGCTGACTCATTCTCCCTTTGCTTTCAACTACAATCCCCCGAAAATCCCGAACAACCTTGGGTTTTAGAGTTTCAGGTGGCTGCGAAAAAAGACCCGTCTCTGCGGATGCCGTTGCAGGATTATTGGCAATCGCGATCGACTCAACAAAAACAGTTGCAAACACAATTCGGAGACAACTTTGAGCAACATTTGCTGACAAATCTCGGCTACGCTGCCCGCATTTATCCCCAACTTTGGCAAGGGCTAGAAACCGACAAACCCGTTAACATTACCCTCAGCTTAGATGATGCTTTCACCTTTCTCAGCGAGTCCGCTTGGGTATTAGAAGATGCCGGATACAAAGTGATTGTCCCCGCTTGGTGGACGCCGAAGGGACGACAACGGGCGAAGATTCGCCTGCAGGTCAAAGGGAAGGGTAGCAACAGCGCTGCAATCAAGGGCAAAGGATTGTTTTCGGCGGATTCCTTGGTGGAATATCAATATGAATTGGCGATCGGGGGGGAACGGGTTAGCGAACAAGAATGGCAGGCATTAGTAAATAGCAAAACACCGCTGGTGCAGTTCCGAGGACAATGGATGGAACTGGACAAAGACAAGATGCAGGAGATGTTGGAGTTTTGGAAAAAACATCGCCAAGAAAACCCCGATTTAAGCTTGATTGACTTTATGAAGTTGACGGCAGAAGGAGAAGCGAGCGAACAGTTGGAGGTTGAGCGCGATCGGGCTTTATCGGATATGTTGGAGAAGCTGAACGATAAGAGTCGGTTAGAGTTAATTGCAGATCCAGCAAATTTTCAGGGCAAGTTACGGGATTACCAAAAGCGCGGCGTTTCTTGGTTGAGTTATTTGGAAAGTTTGGGATTAAATGGCTGTCTTGCCGATGATATGGGTTTGGGTAAATCGGCGCAGGTAATTGCTCGATTATTGCAAGAGCGGGAAGTTTTATCTACTACAAAAGAGACTGAAAAAAAGACAGAAAAAGCGATCGCACCTTCAGTTCTACCCACGCTGCTAATTGCGCCCACTTCCGTAGTTGGTAACTGGCAAAAGGAAATGGAAAAATTTGCTCCAGAATTGCGATCGCTGATTCACCACGGCCCTCAACGTTTGCAAGATGCCAAAGCATTTAAAGCCGCCGTCCAAGATTGTGATATGTTGATCACTTCCTTTACCTTGGTGCGAAAAGACGAGAAACTGTTGAGCAGCGTAGCGTGGCATCGCGTGGTAATTGATGAAGCCCAGAATATTAAAAATCCGAAAGCGGCGCAAACCAAGGCGATTTTAAAGTTACCCGCTACCCATCGACTAGCATTGACTGGAACACCCGTGGAAAATCGATTGCTGGATTTATGGTCAATTTTTAATTTCCTCAATCCGGGCTATCTGGGTAAAGAGGCGCAGTTTCGGAAGTTGTTTGAGATCCCGATTCAAAAAAATAGCAATCGCACGCAATCGGCAGCGCTCAAAAAATTAGTAGAACCTTTTATTCTCCGGCGCCTGAAAACCGATAAGTCGATTATTCAGGATCTCCCCGACAAAGTTGAGCAAAAGCTATACTGCAATCTCACCCGCGAGCAAGCTTCGCTTTATGAAGCGATTGTCAAAGAGGTAGAACAAGAAATTGACGAGACGGAAGGGATGAAGCGCAAGGGGATGATTTTGGCGACACTGCTGAAGCTGAAGCAAATTTGTAACCATCCGCGCCAGTTTTTGCAAGATGAAAGTGAGTTTACACCAGAGCGATCGCACAAACTGGAACGGCTGATCGAGATGATTGAGGAAGTCAAAGCAGAAGGCGAAAGTTTATTGGTATTTACGCAGTTTACAGAACTGGGAAGCGCGTTGGAAAAATATATTAAACAAACGCTACATTACAACACTTACTACATCCACGGGGGAACCAGTCGCGAAAAACGGGAACGGATGATTTCAGAGTTTCAAGATCCAGAGTCTGAACCTTCGGTATTTATTCTATCACTGAAGGCGGGCGGCGTGGGAATTACGCTGACAAAAGCCAATCACGTGTTCCATTTCGATCGCTGGTGGAATCCGGCGGTGGAAGATCAGGCGACGGATCGGGCGTTTCGGATCGGACAGCAAAAAAATGTGTTTGTGCATAAGTTTGTGGCAATTGGCACTTTGGAAGAGAAGATTGACCAAATGATTGAGGACAAAAAGAAATTGGCAGGTTCAATTATTGGTGCTGATGAATCGTGGTTAACTGAGTTGGATAATGAGGCATTTAAGAAATTAATTAGGCTTAATAAAAATGCGGTTCTAGATTAGGAGAAATCAAAGATGTCACAATTTACTCGGACTTGGTGGGGCAATAAATTTATCGATGCGTTAGAAAGATTTACAGATTCTGGGCGACTTGGGCGGGGACGTTCCTATGCACGAAACGGCAAGGTAAAAAGCTTTGGCATGAATGATGGGTTAGTGATGGCACAGGTGAGAGGCTCGGTTAATCCTTATTTTGGGGTTTATAAGGAGCCTCTGTACACAACTCAAATTGAGTTTGAGCCAATTAGTCAGGAAAAGTGGCAAATGGCGATCGCCCAAATGGCATCAAAAGCGAGCTTCATTTCCCGGCTGCTGCTCAACGAAATGCCCGACAATATTGAAAAGGCTTTTGCACCCCTCGGATTGCACCTTTTACCCAGCAGCCGCGAGGACTTTAAGACTACTTGCTCTTGCCCAGACTATAGCAATCCCTGCAAACATATTGCCGGAGTTTATTATTTGGTGGCGGCTGAATTGGACAAAGATCCATTTTTACTGTTTGAATTACGGGGGCTTTCTAAGGAAGTGCTGCACCGCGAATTGGCAAAAACGCCTTTGGGAATGGCGCTTTCTGCCGAGTTAACAGCGGATGCAGCGGCCCCTGTGGCGGTGGATTCCTATTACACGCAGGCGATCGCCAGTGAGGCGCAAACGGTCAGCCTGAAAGAGTTTTGGCATGGTGCGAAGCGATTGCCGCAGACGATTGAGGTGGCAGCGCCAAGTGGGGTAAGTGCGATCGTGGTGAAGAAACAAGGAGATTTTCCACAGTTTTGGCACAAGGATGGTTCGTTTATTGAGGCGATGGAAGAACTGTATTTGCGGGTGAAGAAGAATAAGTAGTTGGGTGGACAATTTTGCTGCCATACTCGATCGAGCTCTTGCAAAAACTTTAACTTGAAGACTTCATAGATTTGGTACAATAATCGTGCTCATCATATCAGCTTTACCAGCAACTAAAATCATAAGCTCGTTATTTGACGATTTTAGACTATAATTAAGTTAGTGCGACTGTTAAAAAAGTAGACTTTTTAGTTACAGCAAACTTTGGCAATTTCAAATTAGAATCTAAAATTGACTGATGTTACCAAGAGAAGAACTGTTAAAAGGCATTGAAAACCGCGAATGTGTGGCGCGGGCGATCGACCAAGCGGAACAAGCAATTAAAACTTGGGAAATTACTCTGACTGATTTTCTGTCGCCTCCAGAATTGGCGGACACTCTGACGGTATTTAAGCGCTTAACAGACGTGGAATTAGTGGCTTGGGGCGGCTACCCGCAAGCTGAAAGACAAAGAATTGCGATCGCGCGATCGGATATCCCGATCGACTCTGCTAGCGTTAACGTTGCTGCGGTGGAGATTGCTGGCAATTTCTTGTTCGATACAGCTTCTCACCGCGACTTTTTGGGGGCGATGTTGGGTACGGGAATTGTCCGCGAGAAAACGGGCGATGTGATTGTTTTGGGAGAACGCGGCGCGCAGGCCATTGTCATGCCGGAGATGGTAGAGTATTTGGAGATGAGTTTGCAGCAAGTGCGATCGGTTCCTGTACAAACGCGGCGCATTGAGTTAAGCGAACTCAAAATTAGAGAACCCAAAAAGAAAGAAATGACAACCGTTGAAGCATCCATGAGATTGGATGCTGTCGCCTCGGCTGGGTTCGCAATGTCTCGCAGCAAAATGGCCGATTTAATTGATAGTGGCGACGTGCGAGTTAACTGGAAAGACGTTACTCAAGCTAGTTATAATGTCAAGTCGGGAGATTTAATTGCTGTTACGGGCAAGGGAAGATTGGAAATTGGGGAAGTTGCTGTTACTAAAAAGGAACGCTATCGAGTCCAGTTAACTCGATATTTGTAATTCTCGGAATTAGTAATGGGGAAGTGAGAATTAGGAATTAGAAATTATCTTCCTTGTTCCTTTTTGCCGATAGTGGTTAAATGGGTTAAATCTCGTACACAATCTGTTGCCGAACTTCCCGATAAACCACATCGTTAAATCCGTTAAATCCCGTAGACTGCTTCCTTGCCGAACTTCCTTGGTAATACCGTTTCTGGTTGCACCGGAATTATATAGAGGATACCGCAAGCACCTCAGTCCCTACCCGGATTAATTTTAGGGACAGAGGTGCTTGCGGTGTCAAAAGCTGTGGATAATATTAATTCCGATGCAACCAGATTTGATATAATTAGCCTTTATCTCGAAACACCTTTTCTACCGACTTCACCAAAAGTTCTCGCGGCATCAATCGAGGCGTATTGGCGATGATTTGATTGGGAATTCCCCCTGTGACAACATTAGACTCATTTTTGTCTAAAGCTTTGAGAGCATCTCGCACTACTTCCGCTGCGGGAACGAGTTTTTGCCCGCTACTGGATGCCATTGATTTAGGAAATTCAGCTACTGCGAAAAAGTCCGATTCGGTCGGCCCTGGACAAAGGCACAAAACGCGAATTCCTAAATCTTTGTTTTCCGCCCAAAGTGCCTCGCTGAAACTTAAAACAAAAGCTTTAGTCGCTGCATACATCGACAAGTACGGCATCGGTTGAAAAGCTGCTATGGAGGCAACATTGATGATACTTCCTGCTTTTCGCTGCCGCATTCCCTGCAAAAATAAGTGCGATAGTTCCACTAATGCTACAATATTTAGTTGCACCATTGTTAGTTGTTTTGCAAGCGGGCGATCGGCAAAAGCACCGTAATCGCCAAAACCCGCATTATTTACCAACAAATCAACCGTCCAACCTTTTTTAACAACCGCGTCAAATACAGCAGTTCCAGCGGCCGGTGCGGTCAAATCTTGAACGATAATTTCGACTAAAATATTGAATTCCTGTTGCAGTGTAGCAGCTAGCTGTTGCAATTTGTCTTCGGATCGAGCTACCAAGATTAGATTGTGCTGGCGTTTCGCTAATTCGGCGGCAAAGGCTGCACCAATTCCGCCAGAAGCACCGGTGATTAAAGCAGTCGGCATGAAATTAATTCGGATATTTGATGTGGGCTTTATATATTTTAACAATTATTTACACGGGAACCTGTAAAATAATTAAAAGGGAATAGGTGAGTTTTATGGCGCGTCTTACCGATCGAGCTTTTGAAATTTTGCGGGCCGAAGTTGACAAGTGCGCGGCGGCGGATAGTCTAGCCGGTGATGTCTACCGACGGATGGTAATCAAGCGGTTAGAGAAATTACGCTTGCAAAACGGCACTTTCGCCTCAAAAGAAGAAATCCGCGATACCTTGAAAGACGAATTTCCCAACTTCAGCGAACAAGCTCTCAAAGCTGCCGTCAAAGCCAACCGCCCGCCCGGATTGTTCGGTAAAATCATCTTTGCTGGCAGTTTGCTGGGAAGTGCTGCGGGGATAATTTGGCTGCTAAATCTGCCATTTCCGATGATTCGCTGGCCAGTGGCGAAAACAATGCCGATATTGTTGCTGCCGAGTTTTATGAGTATGGATCACAATTACCGGCAGGCGATCGCCCTTGTGGAACAATCCGATCAACTGGTGAATAAAGCCACTGCTGTCGCAGATTTTGACTTGGGCGAAATTAAAGCAAAAGAGGCGCAAAAACACCTCGACGCCTTACCAGTCTGGTTCCTCGGCTATTACCCAAAGAGGTACTGCTCTTTTTTCCGCTGCAGTTGGCAGTTTACACTCGATGAATTTGAAGCCGCCCGCAAAAATGTGGGGCGGATGGAGGCTCAGATTTTCCAGCAAAAAAATGCTTTTACTCAGTTAAATCAAGTCGAACAAACTCTCAAGGCGGCGAAACAGGAGTATCAGCAAGCCAAAACCGCTGCGGATAGACAAAAAGCGACGGTAAATTGGCAAAGTGCGATCGATCAACTCAATCAAATTCCCGCCGAAACCCTCGCAGGAGAAACGGCTAAAAAAACACTCAAAGCAGCAGAAAGAGACTTTCAAGCAATGGGCGGCGTCGCCACCGGTTCTTTGCAGGCTGACAACTTAATTGAAGCTGCTAAAGAATTTGCTCTCTCCGCCGCCCTCGCCTCCCAAAAACCTCCCCATCCCGCCGCACAGTGGGAGCAAATAGCAGAATTGTGGCAAGAAGGAATTAACCGACTAAAATTGATTTCTGTCGATAACCCTGGTTATCTCGACGCTCAAACTAAACTTGCTGAATATCAAAAAAATTTAGGAATTACCCAGATTAGACTGGAAGCAGAAAAAGATTCTGCAAAAGCCTTGCAAGAAGCTAAAAGCTTGTTGGCCAACTTGCAAAAAGATGTGAATTCTCAAAATCCCGGTTACTCCCTCAGCCAGTTGCAACAAATTATCAATCAATTAGAATCTGTCAAACCCGGAACCACTGTTTATCCCGAATCCCAAAAATGGCTGCAATCTGCTCGCAAGAAACAGCAAGAATGGCAAAAAAATTAGTCAGTTTTCAGTTGTCAGTCAACGGTCAACGGTCAACCGTCAACTAACAAATTACCAAGTCGGGTCAACATACAGATTAATTGTCACTTGCTTTTTCCCGTAAGGGATGCCGGAAATACAAGCACAAATCGTATCTCCGCCATCGATTTCTACTTCGCAAGCGTGACAAGAACCCATGAGACAGCCAGTAGGAATAGAAACCCCTGCACGTTTGGCTACATCTAATAAAAGCTCTCCCGGTTCAGCTTCAACTGTCACGTTATCAGGTAAAAAACAAACTTTTGTCATTGAATTTGAACCTCAAATCTAACAAACAATAATCAACAGTCAACAGTCCACAGTCCACAGTCAACTAATTAACCTAAAATATGCCTTATATCTAAGTGCTTTTCCACGGTATCTGCTAGAGAGTCTAACAGAGCTTCTCGGTGTTCTCGGTAATTAGGAATACCTGTAGGCAATGCGCGGAGTCCCCGCTGCTGCCGCAAGTGATTTAACCAAGCTCGCCGCCAAGCTCCGTTGTCAAAGATGCCGTGCAAGTATGTACCCCAAATTGATTGAGAAGTATTGACAATGCCTAAACTAGCATCGTCAAATAGCGGTTGAGTCAAATCTGACTCTAGGATTTGCGTTTTTCCTTGATGAATTTCGTAACCGAAAACTGGCAAACCCGGTTGAGGATAGTTAGATGTTACGATTCGTTGGCGCGCAATTTTGTTCGGTGCCATCGCAGTTTTCAAAGGCAGCAATCCCAATCCTGGGAATTCTCCCTTTTCTCCCTCAATGCCTTCTTTATCGGTGATACTTTGTCCCAGCATCTGAAAGCCACCGCAAACTCCCATGACTGTACCGCCAGCTATTAAATAATTTTGAATAGCTTTTGCCATACCTGTTTGGCGCAGCACCTGCAAATCGGCAATTGTAGTTTTAGAGCCTGGTAAAATCACGGCGTCTGGATGGCCTAACTGGTCTTTTGGGCTGACATATTTGACTGTGACGCTAGTTTCCGACTCTAGGGGGTCAAAGTCGGTAAAATTGGAAATTCGGGGCAGGCGGATGACCGAAATATTGATGTCGGTTTGAGAATTGGGGGAACGCCGATCGAGCAAATCGAGAGAATCTTCTGAGGGAAACACTTCGTCTATCCAAGGAATGACCCCAACTACCGGGATTCCCGTCCTTTCTTCTAGCCAAGTCAGGCCCGGATCTAAGATCGATTTTTGTCCTCGGAACTTATTAATAATAAATCCTTTAATTAAAGCTCGTTCGTCGGGATCGAGCAATTCCAAAGTACCGATGATGTGAGCAAAAGCACCGCCCCGATCGATATCAACTACTAGCAAAGTTCGAGCTTTTAAATATTTAGCTACCCGCATATTTGTTAAATCGCGGTGTTTGAGATTAATCTCAGCAGGGCTACCGGCTCCCTCACACACAATCATGTCAAATTCTTGGCAGAGAAATTCTAAAGATTCCCGAATAGCTTGCCAGCCGAGATCGAAATACTGCTCGTAATATTGAGATGCTCGTACATTAGCGATCGCCCGGCCCTTGACAATCAATTGAGAAGTCATGTCTCCTTGTGGCTTGAGCAAAATCGGATTCATTTCTACCCAAGGTGCGACGCCCGCAGCCCAAGCTTGCACTGCTTGAGCGTAACCAATTTCTCCACCGGCGGCTGTGACATAGGAATTCAGCGCCATATTCTGACCTTTAAACGGAGTTACCCGCCAGCCTCGCCGAGCAAAGATTCGACACAAAGCTGCCACGAGTAAAGATTTCCCTGCGTGAGATGTTGTTCCCACGACCATAATTGCTTTCATAATATTAAGAGAGAAGGAAGTTCGGCAACGAAGCAGTGTAAGGGATTTAATATTTATTCCGGTTACACCGTCCGTGATTGTTGATTGTTGAGTGTTAACTGTTGACGGGCGAGTCTAAAAACTAAATGGTTGAGTGTTAAATGTTGACTCGATTTTATTATTCCGATGCAACCGGAACCGATATAACGGATTTAACGCATTTAACCGATGGATTTTGAAGACTGAAGTCAAGCGTGAAGGAAGGGGGCAGAAGAAAGAAGTAAGAAGTAAAAAGTAAAAAGTAAGAAGGCAGAAGGCAGAATCAAAAAAAATTCTGGTTTCTACCTTTTACTTTCTGCCTCAAGATGACGGCTTATCTTCGCCGGACACCTTCTCCGACTTGGATTCAGCGGCAGGTTTAGCAGTTTCGACTAGATTCGGATCGGGGGGATTCGGGGGACTCAATTCAGTTTGTTCTGCCTCAGAAGAGAGTTCTTCACCTGTTGATTCGATCGAGATCGTTGATACTGAAACCGTTTCCACCTGCACGCTCAACCCAGGTTCTCCCGGTACTTCTATCTCTACAGGCGCTGCAATTTCCACCACAGTCATTTCTATCGATGCTGCAGGGGCTTCTGCTTCCGGTACGCCTGCTGCTGCTTCCGGTTCACCAACCGCAGCCAGCGGTGTCTGGGTTTCCTGAGATACAGCAGGGGCTTCTGCTTCTAGTACGCCTGCTGCTGCTTCCGCTTCACCAACCGCAGCCAGCGGTGTCTCGATTTCAGCGGACGATCGATCTTCGATCGGAGTTTCCCCTATTTTGTCAAAACTCGCGGTGTCTGCCCCCATCAACTCGGCCATTGCTTCAACATCAGTGGGAAACGGCACTCCCAGGCTTGTTTCAACAGCAGTGTTGCTACTTTCGGCTGCCACTTCTGCAGCCGCCTGGGCTAATTCAGATTCGAGAATTTGGTCGATACCCGGTGCAGGAGTTGCCGTTATTTTAGATTCAGGTGCGATCGATTCTGGAGTAG
Source organism: Microcoleus sp. Pol12A5 (assembly GCF_036701435.1). Lineage (NCBI taxonomy): Bacteria > Bacillati > Cyanobacteriota > Cyanophyceae > Oscillatoriales > Microcoleaceae > Microcoleus > Microcoleus sp. Pol12A5. Next base: position 49,612 of record NZ_JAUBQU010000015.1, on the reverse strand, counting down.
CTGAAGGTTTTGGCGTCTGGGGAGTTGCATCAGACTTGTTTTTACCCGCACCGAGTCCTAACATACCGCCGAGACTATTTTTGAAATTGCCGAACAGACTTCCGAAACCGCCGGATTTTTTAGCTGGTTTAGGAGGAGTAGGAGGAGTTGGGGCCGCCGCCGCTGCCGCTGCAGCCTGCGACTCTTTAACGGCTGTCCTCCATTCTGTTTCCTCGTCAAAATCATCTGCTTCTGGCTGCTGTGGAGGTTCTGGCTGAGCCTCTGCTGGCTCCACACTTGGTGCAACGGCTATTTCTGAAATTTCTAGAGGTAGAGGTGGAGGAGTGAAACTGCTGGCTGCTGATTCTGTTAGGGGTTGTGAAGTCTCAGCAGCAAGAGTTTCGACTGAAAACACTGGTATTTCGGCAATTGCAGGTGGTTTCGAGTCGGGGATTTTCAATTCAGGGGCGATCGCACTTTCAGCCGTCGCAGCGATCGAACTTTCAGCAATACTTTCAGCTATGGGGGGACTCGCCGGCTGTTCCTCTAGCTTTACCTCGCCCTTATCCAGAGTGGGTGCTGGAACCACATCAGTTTTCGGTTTGGGCGATCGAACAAACTTAGGTTTTTTCGCTACGGGTTCTTTTTTCTTGGCAAACAAGCCAGCAAACGGCACGCCTGCAGCAGCCAAATTTGCCGACTGAGGAATCGGCGTTTGCTCAGCAACGGGCGTCACCTGCCGGCGCAAAGTCAAAGTTTCCCAGGCAAACCAGCCCAACATCGCCACGCCCGCCATTTGACCAAGCAGGAGAGCACCAGTAATTCGTCCCGCACAAGCCCATAAAATTAACGCATAAAAAAGCCCTACCCCGCTCCAGGTAAAATCACTTTTGCGGTGCACTTCTGGAAAAAAGAAGGCCGCCATGTAAATACTGAAGCTGCCTAGACCGACCGCCAACGCCAGAATGTATGCAAGCATATTGTCGGTACCTCCGCTGTGTCAAATAACTTCTACGCGCTAATTCTACCTTTGAGAGAGACTCAACGGCTTCTTTCTCTAGGACAATTCTTGATTTGTAGGGAAGTTTGCCAACGAACCAGTGTAAGGAATTTAACACTTTCAAGGGATGTTGACGCCAGAAGTGCGAGGAAAGATTTCCCACTCTCCCCCAGCTCCCTACTGCCCATCACCCCCCATCCCCACACCCCCCATCCCCATCACCCCCTCCTCAGCGGTGATAGATGTCACTTAAACTATGCCAGTGCGATCGCACCAAGCCACTGAGGATGTTTATATGTTGTAGGTGTAAGAGGAATTATGCCCTAGGGCATATGTATTGGAGGCAATGCCATGTTAGAAAAACTATTATTAGCGGCCGGCTTAACCTTATCGCTTCACATATTTCCCGGACTAAGCACTTCCGCGCCGTTACCGAAAAATTTGGTATTGGGATCGAGCGATCGCCCGGCTCAAACCCAGAAACTTCCCATCGTTGCAGTACCTGCTGCACTCAAGCCGAACGTCCAATCGTAATGATAGGTGCAAGATACCTGCAAGTGCGATCGGACTTAGGCAGAGCCTTTCTAATATTTTTTTCGACCTGTTCTCTTTTTTATGTGACTGTTCACAACTCATCAGTTTGTAGTCAGGGCTTTAGTCCTCATTAATATCACCTAATAAAGACTAAAGCCCTGACTACAAACCCTAGGCAAATAATTAGTAGCAGATAGAACATTAATTCCCATAACATACTAAACAAATCTCAACATTAGGTTGTGTCATAGACACATTTAAACCTTAAAAAACTTGGGAAACCTTGAGTAAAGACTCAAAATAGATATATGATGTCAGATTGAGCTTAAAGCTAATAAGCACATTGACTATTAAATCAAGGAAAGTGAAAATGGGACTTAGCGATATTCTCTTGAATGAAAACCACAGAGAAACTTTTGTTGATGACTGTGTAAAGTTGATAGACCAACAAGTTGCTGCAGCGTCAGGATTGGGTGGTATGGCTCTTAAAGCTGCCTACTCTACTGTCAAGGGGATACGGGCTGACTATTGCGCCCAAGTCGTCGATCAACTTCTGCCAGAAATCTCGATCGCACTCGATCCGATGTGGACTGAAGCCGTAAACAATGGCAACCCAGTCGAATATTTTGCTCAAAGAAAAGGTGAAGTAGCAGACGAATTGCTCCAGATAAGTGACAAAAGGGTCGAGAAAAGCACAAGAGGGATGGTTAAAGGCGCCTATGCCAAACTCCGCCCCTCAGCTAAGACTTACGTAGAAAAGGGAGTACCGGATTTAGCCCAAATTATTAATAAACATAGTGCGGCCTGATAAGTGAGCAACGGCTAAAAAACAGGATACCCAGATACCCGGCTTCTTCCAGAAATCGGGTATCTACAATCAGACTTATTCGTAAGTTTGTAGCTAAGAGGGAGAGTCCTAATTTTATGCTTATCCATTGCCAATTACCCACTGATTTGCAGCCAATATTTTCAACATCGCCTGTCCGGTAATTCCCAACCCCAAAAACATTACAAACATCGCACTAATCGCCGGCAGAAATTTGACTGCTGTTATCTGTTTTGGCAGTTTATTAAAACTACGTTTGGCATAAACTAAAATCAATCCGATCGCACTCAGCACCAAAGCCAATCCCAAACTAAAGGCTACCACCAGCGTCATTCCCAAACCAACATTGCCCAAAGCCGACGCGCTCAACAGCATCACCAAAGCGGAAGGACAAGGCAACAAACCGCCGGAAATTCCCAATGCTAATAAGCTTTTCCAAGTAATAGCAGAACCGTCAGCACCGGGAGGCAAATGCGAATGAATCCGGCCGTCTCCGTGATGGTGGTAGTGGTGAGATATATCGGGTTTTACAGGCTTAAATTCTCGCTCCCAACTTCCTCTACTCAAAAGATTTACTGGTTCTTCACATTCGGCAGTAAAGACTTTAGTCCTTAGCAACCAGTTTTTATTATTAAAAATTTTACTTTTGATTTTTTTGACAATTTCATTCCTCACTACCAACCTTGTTTTGATTTTTGATAATAGTAAGTTAAGCCCGATGAAGGCTACTAATAAACCTGAGATTAAACTCAGCCAAAGATCTAATTTTTCTGGATCAATTAAGTTAGAAGCAAACAAAGTAATTCCGCCCACCGCAAACACGCCGGCCGTGTGAGTAATTGTAGTCGTCGCTGCTAGAAATAAAGCGTGTATCGGAGTAGCCCGCGAACCCACTAAATAAGCGCCGACTATAGTTTTTCCGTGTCCGGGCGACATCGCGTGCACGCATCCCCAAGCAAATGCTCCCGCTACTGCGAGCAGCAAACTCCAACCCGAATCCCAGATAGATTCCTTTCCTGCTAACAAAAACTCCCGGTTTTGTGGCGTAAATACAAAGCTTTTTACAGCACCGGCTTGTACAATCGTAGCTTGGCAGCTAGCTGTCGGAACTTCGGGCAAAAACAGATTGTAATTAATACGCAATTTCTCTGGTTGGGAGATGGAAACAGAGTCAGGTAAACGGGGGGTTTTATCTTGAGAAGGTGCGGGCCAGATGTAGTTTAAGATTAAGGTGCTGTGGGTATTCGGCTGCTGGATTAAGCTGGCGGTTTTAGCTGCTATTTCTAGCGGTTTTACTGCTACGGTGCCTTGAATGTTGCTACTGTTGGTGAGGCGGATTTGTTGGCTGAAAAACTTTTCTAGCTGTGTTTTGTGGCTGCGAACTTCAGCAGGTTGTAGCTGGCTGTCTCGATTGTCGTCGGCGAAGTTTGTTAAGCCGGTTGGGAATGTTAATGTTATTTCGGTTTGCAAATCGTTGACTACTATTTCTGCTACGGATAAGTCTGACCAGTGCGAGTAAACTGGTCTGGTTGAGGTTGTTAGTGAGAATGAAAGTGTTAGAAAAAATAGGATGAATAATTTTGATATTCGGTTAAGTTTGTACGGCATAAAGACCTGTTTAGTTAGTATTTTTTGGATGAATTATTTGTTTTTGTTGTGCATTTTCCGGCGCGCTTACCCGCAAGCCCGCCGGGGATTGAAATCCCCGTCTCATAGCGAAAGTCGGTTGAAACCGACTAAAAGATTTTCTACTTTTTATTCAAATCTTTTAGTTCTATGCAAGAGGACTTAAGCTTTTAGCCAGGAGTTTCAACCCCTGGCGGATTGACGGAATAGCGAACTTGGCAGGATGGCTGCTATTAGTTAATCTCAAAATTCATAACTTCCCAAGCCCAATGCTTGGCGGGATCGATCGTCAAAACTCGGGTCAATTTCCTTGGACTTTTGAAAATAAGCGCGAGATTCGGTATCCTTTCCTAAAGTCCGGGCGATCGCACCAGCCCGGTAAAACATCCCCGCATCCCGAATCCCCGATCGTATTATTTCGGCCATCACTCGATCGGCCTTTTGCCATTCCCCAGCACTCGAAAGCGCCCAAGCCAAAGTATCCAGCGTCACCGCATCCCGCCGAATTTTCACCTCCTCCTGCATTAACGCCAACGCTTCCGCAACATCCTGCGATCGACCTTTTTCCAGCAGCAAAGTTGCCAAATCCCTGCGGTGGCCAAAACCGGTAGATCCAGAAACCTGTTCCTGTCGCAGCCCAGCTTCTGCTTTGTCCCGAAGTCGCCGGGATTCGATCGCATCTCCCTCGAACTCTTTAACTCTCGCCATACCGCGATCGACAATGCGATCGAACACAGTCGCAACCCCACCAGAATACGCAGAAACCTTGCTGTAATAGCCTTCCGCCTCGCGATAATTGCCCTGCCGCGTCTCCAAATCCGCCAAATAAATCAGCGCCAGCGGGTATCGCGGCACCAACCGCAGCGCCTCCAAAAACAGCGCTTTCGCCTGCACAAACTGCCCGCGACGCGCGTAAAATCGACCCAAGAGCGATCGGGCCCGCGCCGAACCAGCAACCTCTCCCGGTTCCTCCGCCGCCATTGCTTGGCGGTAATCCTGCAAAACCTCAGCATCTCGGCCCTGAGACTCTCTCACTAAAGCTCTTAAAGTGAGAGAACCCAAGTTAGGAATCCGGTTAACTAAGGCTTCTGCGGCTGCATTTGCCTCGCTCACTTTACCCGTGGCTAAGTGAGATGTAACTGAAAGGGCGATCGCATCTTCATTGTCAGAACCCACCTGTTTAGCAAAGCGCAAAGCAGTAGCAAAATCATGTCTGGCCTCGGCAATTCGAGCTAAAACTAACAGCGCACCTTTGTTGTCAAAAGGCAAATCGGCGATCGACCTTTGAGCCGCTTGTTCTGCCAATAAAAACCAACCTCCCTCCCCAGTAGCGCGAGCCATTTTCAAATAAGATCCCGCCAGCGCCGCCCGGTTCAAACCGCTGCGGGAATCAACAGCCAATCGCTGCTGGTAAAAAGCAATCTCTTGCTCAATTGCTTCCTTTTGATTGGGATTATTTCTCAAACTTTCCGAGAAATGATAGCGGTAATTAGTATCTAGATTTTTGGGGTTTTTGTTAGGAAAATTATCGGAAATAAAACGCAAATTAGGAGATAAATTTACTACTACTATTCCAACTAAAGGAACCACTATCAGCAGCCACCACCCGAAAACATCCGATTTTATTCCTTGTCCTATTTTTGTTTTCATACATCCGCGTTAATCAGCGTTCATCTGCGGTTAAAAAAAGCATCTCCGATCAGTCATTAGCCACTAAGCAATGACTAATGACTAAGGATTAATGACTAATTAGGCAAAGCCAAATAAGGAAAAGTCGGTTCTAAAGGTTTGTGTCCCTGAGCCGGATTTCCCGGAGTTCCGTTATATGAAACGTTATCGCCAACCGGAGAACCCACCAAAGCTCCCAGAGTGATATCAATAACGTCGTCCATCAGCATACGACCTCCGATCAAACTTCCTTGAGCATTTGTAGCGCTAGCGTAGCCGCTGGTTTTTGTGGTATCGATCCGCATGACATCGGGTAAGAAAGCTCCAGCGATCGCATTTGGATCGACGTTATCCTTGCCGTCCAAAAGATCCACAGCATTCAGGGTAGCAACAGCTTCCTGCCGCACCGGAGCAGCAGCAGCGCTCAAATCCGATCTCGGAGGAATATTATTGAATGCTTCCAGATAAGCGGGAGTAACTATCAAACCCTCATTAATTGCAGGTCTCGCCAAACGCTCGAATTGTTTGAAACCGCCAGCTCCATCGCGAATCGAAACTGTTGACCAAACATCAAAAACATTCGCCCCAGTTCCTGCTTGCAAAAACGCTTTCGGAACGCGCACGGCAATTGTATTGACGTTGTAACCTTTAGTAAAGTCGATAGCTTGGTTGGGTTGCTTGAAACCTACTTTCGGCCCCGTTCCTAAAGCCCCAGCGCGGACTCGGAAAAATTGTTCCACATCAAAGAAAAACGGGTCTTCCCGCAAACCGGCAAATACAGTCAAGTTAGAACCGCCCACAGGTACTGTATTCAAAACAGCATTAGAATTCAGCGGAGTTGTGGCAATTAACCCGCCGTTAACTGTAGTCTTAGTAGTTGTCTCCGAGCCACCGCGAACAACCGTTACAGCTACCGCTTGCATACCTTGATTGTTAGGCGGGCTGAAGGCAAACCGCAAGATAATATCAGAGCGTCCAGTAGGTGTAGAATTCACGTCACCTACCTGGGTGATGTGAAATTGGTAGAGGGCTGTAGTGCTGAAATAATATTGATAACGGGCAACAGACCTGGGATTTGAATTCATGGTAAATACTACATCCCCGTCCGCAGCACCGGAGTTTTGGTCTTTTTCGCGATATACGTACAGGTCAGTTAAATTTACAGCGCGACCTTTGATATCTACTTCGCCGTCGTCGTGGTCGGAAGCGACAATTATCCCTGGAGTTAATAGAGCAATTAGAGCTACTTCAATAGCTAGTATGGTTCGGCGAATTTTTTTTGTGAGCTTCACAATTAGCACCTTTATTTCAATGAATTTTTTGCACAAATCAATGGCAAATACCCCGCAGTCGCGGGTTTTACTTTTGTAGCAACAGGTTGAAATCTGTCAACCTGTGGCGTTTTTGCGCTGTTGCTGAGCCTTCTCCTATTGGTGGTATACGAAGGTTTGGCAATTTTGGATCTGTGCTGCCAGACTAATTTATGTAAAAAAGTGTGTTATTGAGGATTTACTCGTTCCCGGACTCTGCTTGGGAATGCCCGATCCGAGACAGAGCCTCATTCGATCTAGTGGAACCAGAGCATCGCTTATATGGGTTCCCAGGCTCTGCTTGGCAGCGAGCATTCCCAAGCTTAGGAACGATTAAATGGCCCTGGTTTGACTGTTCAGGCTGAGCGCATTTCTTCTTTCTGCATCAAGCGGATTGTTAAGTCTCAAAAAAATTACTAATCAGGTGGTAAAATTCAAGATAACTTGGGATTTTAAAAATTCAAAGCACGACAAAATTAGCCTGAAAAGGCATACTCCAGGTTGTACCTCAGACTTCAAACTTACAATTATGTTCTGTAGTGATATACGCCGAAATTTTAATTTTGGATCTGTGCCGTCAAAACAAAAATTTTGGGTACACTGAAATGACAGGCCAGAAGTCAGGCGATGAATCGCTGCTTTTAGTGCAGATTGCCCAGAAAGACCAAACGGCATTAGCTAAACTTTACGATCGCTACGGTCGCCCAAGTTACGCTCTCGCTTACAAAATTCTGGGTTCGGTAGAAGAAGCTGAAGAAGTTGTACTCGATGTTTTTTCCCAAATTTGGCAAAAAGCAGCAACTTACGATCCTTCTCGCAGTCGAGCAGATACCTGGTTGTTCATGCTTACGCGCAGTCGTTCCCTCGATCGCCTGCGAGCGATGCAGCGAACAGTTCGGGCTGCTGAAGCTTGTCTGGAAGATGCGAAAATACCCATCTCTAGCGTTGCAGAACCGATGGAAGATGCAATGTTTAAAGAACGCAGCGAACAAGTCAAAGCAGCCTTAGAAAAACTGCCAAAAGAACAGCAAGAGGCGATCGAACTCGCCTACTACCAAGGGCTGACTTGCACGGCGATCGCAGCTAAAACTGGTATCCCGACAGGTACAATCAAAACCAGAATTCGATTGGGTATTTCCAAATTGCGTCAAGCTTTGAGCGAACAATTTTTTTAGACTGTCAAAAAACTTAAATTTTGTTTTTTAACAATCTAAAATTCTACCATTTCCCATCATCTATCTTGAGTGCGAGGGCAGCCGACCAATCTCAAATTTAAAATCAACTTAGGCTGAATTACAATTAATGGCGGAAAACAGATGGAAATGATGCCAGACGAGGAGTATAAAATCCTTGCAGCCCTTCAAGCTCTCGATACCCTCGACGAGTCAGAACGCGGCGCATTTGCAGAGAAATTGAAAGAGTCCGCAGAACTGACAAGTGAATTAGCAGCTTTTGAAGCGGCAATTGCCGCGATCGCCTACACAGCCCTCCCAGTTCCCGTCCCACCCGACCTCAAAAACCGCCTGTTCCAGCGCATAGCCGAACAGCAGCCAACCCCGACAGAATCAGTCAATTTAAAGCCCATTGTGACCTGCCCAACGGAAAACAATGCTCCCTCTTTAATCGTGCGATCGCACGAGGTCAAATGGCAATCTTATAAAGTTCCGGGAGTTTCGTTCGGCAAGCTTTACATTGACAAAAAAAAGCGCGAACTTACCTGCTTGATGCGACTAGAACCTGGAGTAACATTTCCCCTGCACCGACACGCTGCCTCGGAGGAAGTGCTTGTATTAGAAGGAGACTTAATTGTAGAAGGGGAAATTTGCCATCAAGGCGACTACATTCGATCGGTTCCCGGTTCCACACATTCGCCCCTCACACGAGGGGGATGTTTGCTGTTAATGAAAACTTCCCTAGACAACGAAATGTTCGTCTGATATTATGTCGGTTGATTTCCCTGCAATGATTTCTTTTCGCTTAGTCGGGGCTGGTTTATGTATGCCGATTTTTAGTAGAAATTATAGAGGGTTGCTGAAACTAGCCTTTCCAAGTATTTCGGTTAATTTACCGGACACGCTCTAACTCAATAACGCCATATTGCTCCGCATTATGCGGTTAAAAATTCCCAATATATCACGTAATTCCCATGCTAAAACACTCCTGTTTAACTGCTGTTCTGTCCGCCGTTATTATACAATTTGTACCCAGCAACCAAAGCGCGATCGCCCAAGAACGCGAAGGATGTTTTCTTGTTAATTCAGCGGGCGAAGTAATTAACTTAAATTTGTTGTGTTCGCCTCAAGAATCCGACATTAAGCTGACAGGAAACGATGGGAAATTTCTCGAAGACTACAAACGCTTAGCAAAAAGCTACTCTCCCGAAGCAACGGACAATTTACTGCAAGCAATCCAAAGGGCGCCCGGTCAAAAAATTGCGGCCGCTAAAAGAATGTGTGCGGAAGCAAAATCTGGAGTTTCTCTGCCGGAAGTTAAATTAAAAGCGATCGGGCAAGCTGCCAGTATCGACAATCCAAGTCTCAAAGAAAGTTTTCTCGCCGATGCCGATATTATTACCACCCTTGCCGCCAATCATTATTGCCCGGAATTAGCCAGTAAGTAATATCATGAAATCTGTAGGGACATGGTAAGGCATATTAGTGTCAACTTAAGCTTTTAGTCCGCCATTCCTCCCGTTCACCCGGCATTCCGCCAGGGAATGAATTCCCTGTCTCATAGCTAAAGTCCTCTGAAGAGGACTAATAAGAATAAGTTTAAAAGTATTTTTCTCAGTCCTATGCAAGAGGACTTTCGCTTTGAGGTAGGGGTTTCAAGCGCTGCGAGACTGAGGGTTTAACGTGTTTGTTGACACGCCTTGGGTAAGGCTGCATCTCAGTTTGGATTTTACAGGAGTGCAAGGACGATCGCACTCCTAAAAAACCCTTTTTACAAAACTGAGATTCTCCCACGGTAATACGGCGTCTTCACTTGCAGCTACAATATGAATTGTCCTCTTGTCGCGCAACGATTAATGAAATTACCGGACATGAGATGAAACATTTAAAATCAAGTTCCGCCGACTTGCGGGATTTATTCAAAGATAGCATTACAGTTAAATACCTCGCGGAACCGTTGAAATCTGTCCCAGCTTGCGATGATGCAGCCAAATTGCGATCGTGGATGGAAGCCCGCGATTTTGACGTGATCGGGATCGAAGAAAACGGCACGGTTTGCGGCTATGTAGAACGATCGCACTTAGGTAAAGGCAGGTGCAGCGACTACCAGCAAATTTTTCACCCCTCACAATTAATCGCCGCCGCCACTCCTTTGATGGAATTGCTGCCGCTGTTGCGAGAAAAACCGAGATTATTTGTATTGGAAAGCAACAGGATCAACGGGATTGTTACCTGTGGCGATTTGCAAAAAGCACCGGTTCGGATGCTGCTGTTTGGATTAGTGACGCTTTTGGAAATGAATTTATTGCGGATCGTGCGGATTTATTTTCCCCAAGATTCTTGGCAGAAATTGCTGAAAGCCGATCGCATCTTAGCAGCAAAACACCTTTGGGAATTGGGGCGATCGCGAAATGAAGCAATTGACTTAATCGATTACCTGCAATTCTGCGACAAGCGAGATTTAATCCTGACTTCTGCTGAAATAGTCGATCGGCTGGGGCTCAAATCCAAACGCTATGGGGAGCGTTTTTTAAAGTCAGCAGAAGCATTGAGAAACAAATTAGCTCACGCTCAAGATTTAATTAACGGCTCTTCTTGGCCGGAAGTGATTTTTTTGGCTCAGGAAATAGAAGCGCTTTTGCAGCGTTGCGAAGAAATTGAAATGGCCACACCTCATGAAGCAGAGAGCATTTAATCTTAGTCTCTTAGAGAGAGATTTTGTTTGTTGAGTCCCCATTTTAATTGCCTATTTTGATACAGGAAGGTGCGCCGAAGCGCACCCTACATTTAGTTTTTAATTTTTAGTTTCCTGTTAGTATACTGAGGAACCCAACCTTGAGCAGTGGTGTAATACTGCAAGGCTTTCAAGTACAGAGACGGAGTGAGATAAAACCAATGTTCGGTATTGGCAGGAACTTTAATGTATTCTTCAGCTTGCAGCATTAATTGTACCTGAAAGCCGTTAGAATACACAAACCCAAAAACGCATTCCCCAGCTAAAATGTGAAGAACTTCTGCATCTGTGTGGGTATGAGTGCGATCGCTTTGAGTCATCAGCGCGTAAATCTGCTGCGAACCTGGATGCAGCACTTTTAAGTCGCACCACCGATATCCGCTGGCGCGCTTGAACTGTTCAAACTCGCTATTAAAGGCTGCGAGAATCTGCTGTTTTTCTGTAACATTGAGAATGTCTTGAACGAGCAGTTCTTGAAACGCCGGATTTTCGTTTGTGGGCAGGGAATCGATCTCAATATTTAAAACTGCCAGTTGACTCGCGATCGCCCGGATATCCGTATATGTTCTACCGTCTTCTAGTTGCAGAACAGCCATATTACCACCTAATGTGTTGAGCTTTGAGGGAAATTTAGTTTCCATTTTTAAGCTGCTGTTTTAAGCTTTCGTCAAAAACTAAACTCCTGCTTATTTCCAATAATAGCCGATCGCTAAAATCCTATATCTACCTTCACAATCATCAAAGAATTACCAAACATGAGATGATTTGTTGAGTTATTTAAGTTTTATTTCTAATTCTCAGAGTCTGGCTGGGAATGCAGATCCATAGGATGTGGCTATTTTTTAGGGTTCGATGTTTAAACGGGCGATCGGTAAAACAGCGCCTACAGCATGAAAAGACAGAAACACAGGCTCAATCTATAAAATTCCGGTCAGATTAGCTTACAATACAAGACTAAACCTCAAAATTACGGCGCAGCCTAATTGCTGCTACTTTTATGTCTCTACCTATAGTTGCTATTATTGGACGCCCCAATGTAGGCAAATCGACGATCGTCAACCGTTTAGCCAACACCCAAGACGCGATCGTCCACGACGAACCAGGAATCACGCGCGATCGCACTTACAGACCAGCATACTGGGGCGATCGAGAATATCAAGTCGTAGACACCGGCGGGCTAGTATTCGACGACGAAACAGAATTTCTGCCTTTAATTCGCGAACAAGCAATGGCGGCCCTCGCAGAAGCCAGCGCAGCCATTTTCGTAGTAGACGGAAAAACCGGACTCACCGGTGGCGACGAAGCGATCGCATCTTGGCTGCGACTGCAAAAAGTCCCCGTCATTCTCGCCGTCAACAAGTGCGAATCGGAAAATACAGGACTCACCCAAGCAGCAGACTTTTGGCAATTGGGACTAGGAGAACCTTACCCAATTTCAGGCATTCACGGCAACGGCACCGGCGAATTGCTTGACAAATTAATTACTTACCTTCCCACAGAAGTATTACCAGAAGTTGAGGAAATTAAAGTAGCCATTATCGGTCGTCCCAACGTCGGCAAATCGAGTTTGTTAAACGCATTTCTCGGAGAAAATCGCGCCATAGTCAGCCCGATTTCCGGCACAACCCGCGACGCGATCGACACCTTAGTAGAACGGAACGGTAAAACCTACCGCCTGATCGACACAGCAGGAATCCGCAAAAAGAAAAACGTCGAATACGGCGCAGAATTTTTCGGGATCAACCGCGCTTTCAAAGCCATCCGCCGCGCCAACGTCATACTGTTAGTAATTGACGCAATTGACGGCGTTACGGATCAAGACCAAAAATTAGCCGATCGCATCAGCCAAGAAGGTCGCGCTTGCATCATAGTCGTCAACAAATGGGATGCCGTAGAAAAAGACTCCGACACCATCTACGAGTACGAAAGAGAAGTAAGAACCAGACTTTATTTCCTCGACTGGGCAGAAATGATTTTTGTTAGCGCCATGACTGGACAGCGAGTTGAAAAAATCATTGAATTAGTAGACAAAGCCTCCGACGAACACAAGCGCCGCGTCACTACCGCCGTGATTAACGAAGTCATAGAAGAAGCCACAAGCTGGCACTCAGCCCCAGTTACCCGCCAAGGAAAACAAGGCAAAATCTATTACGGTACTCAAGTGCGATCGCAGCCACCGACAATCGCCCTATTTGTCAACGATCCCAAACGCTTCACCGAAAATTACCGCCGCTACATGGAAAGCCAATTCCGCAAACACCTAGGCTTTACCGGTACACCAATGCGACTACTTTGGAGAGGCAAAAAAGTTCGTGCCACAGAAATGAGTACAACAAACAGAGCACTGCGCGTCAAGTAATTTTAGATTTTAGATTTTAGATTGAAGAAAAAAGGCGGTTATATGATATAATCGCTTGCCAATTACAGCAAATTTTTTAATCTAAAATCTAAATATCCGATGAACGAACAAGAGTTTAAACAAAGAACGAAGCAGCTAGCATTAAGAGTGATTAAGTTAGTAAGTTCACTGCCCAAAAATACCGTTTCTGAGGTAATTGGCAAGCAGTTAATTCGTTGAGGAACTTCTGTCGGGGCTAACTATCGAGCAGCTTGTCGCGCTAGGTCAACAGCAGACTTAATTGCCAAACTCAGAATAGTGGAAGAAGAAGCAGATGAATGTCTTTACTGGATGGAGCTGATAGTTGAAGCTAAATTAGTAGAGGTCGCTAGTTTTAGGAGTATCATGTCAGAAACAAATGAAATTTTAGCGATGACAGTTGCCTCCATCAAAACTTTAATTGCTAAAAACCCAACAGCAAATCGCAAATAAAAAAATCTCAAATTTCCACAAAAATTGCCAAGTTAAAATCAAAGAATCCCAACCCTCAATCAAAGAATCATAAATTAAACAATCAAACAATCCCCAATCAAACAATCAAACAATCAAACAATCCCCAATCTAAAATCTAAAATCTAAAATCTAAAATATCAAGATGGATTTACTTCGATCGCTCCCTATTGGACTTTATCTAGAACAACCCGTAACCTGGCTTCACCGGCTAGACTCCCGCGTAAAACTAGCCTGGTTGATGACATTTCTGATTGCGCCAATACTCGCCAATCCCATCTGGCGCTTGATGCTAGTAGGAATGTTAATCGTACTGACACTAACTGCAGCAATTCCCTTGCGGGTGTGGAAACAGCAAATGGGAATGCTGCTGCTATTCTGCATTTTAGTATTTTGCCTCAGCGCGATCGCCCCCGACGGACTCCCCTCAGAGCACCAGCCCCGCATCCCCGCCGACGAATTAACCTTTTCCCAACAGCCCGCAACTCTTCCACCCCCGCCCCAACCAAAACCCTGGTACAAACCTTTTAATTTAGGCTCAAACTCTCCAATCCCCACTTCCAAAGCCCAAAGCCCAAATCAACTCCCCCAACCCACAAACTACCGTTACGTTTTATTCAAACAAGGTCCGATTAAAATCACCCGCAAATCCCTAGATTTAGCTATCAACGTCAGCACCCTATTTTTTACAGTAATTTACAGCACCAACCTCTACCTTCTCACCACAGCCAGCGAAGAAATCACCGCCGCGATTGAAAACTTAATGCAGCCTCTGCGCCGCTTGAACTGGCCTGTTACCGAAATAGCCTTAACATTAACTTTATCTTTGCGATTCATTCCCCTAGTATTGGAAGAAATACAAAATTTAGTGCGATCGGTCAGCACTAGAGCCATAAACTGGAAAAAACTAGGATTTCGCCGCGCCGCTCAAGTTTGGTTGATGATAGCCGAGCGGCTGTTAGAAAACTTGCTCCTGCGAGCTGAACAAATAGCCAGCGCCATGAAAGTTCGTGGCTTCACCAGTCCCGATCGACACCGTGTAGAATGGCACCAGTTGCAATTGAAAATCCGAGACTGGATCGCCCTCGGCTGCTTGCTCCTCCTCTGGAGCGCGCGCTTGGTTTGGGGTTGGGACAGTTAAGATTTTAGATTTTAGATTGATTGATTGATTAGATTTGAGATTGAAGAATTGGGAAGGACTGATTCGAGCGGGGTTTGGAGTACGGGCCTAAATTTGAGTAAGTTTTGTCTGGTGCGCGACAGTCCTGCTAAAGTAATGGAGAAAAATATTTAGAGAACCAAGACCTTGAACATCTATCTTGGGACAGATATCGTATATGTTCCGCGCATACAAGCCGCATTAGACCGGTTTGGCGATCGCTTCCTCGAAAAAGTTTACACGCCCGCCGAACAAAGGGATTGTAGGTCACTAAATTCTCAACACAGCAGCATTAAAGGTAAAATGAATCGAGTTTCCTGCAACCAACTAGCAGGGCGCTGGGCAGCAAAAGAAGCCGTTGTCAAAGCTCTAGGGACGGGATGGCGGGGAATACGGTATGCAGATGTGGAAATTCGGCGCTCCGAAAACGGTGCTCCCAACGTGCAACTCCACGGAACCGCAGCAGCACAAGCCTCTGTTTGGGGAAATTGCCAGTGGCAATTGAGCCTCAGCCATGACGGAGACTATTGCACGGCTACGGCTATCGCTCTTTGTATCCCGCCGTCAAACAACGCCGTCGGGCGATCGAGCGAAACTAAAATCTAAAATCTAAATCTTTAATCTAAAATTGATCGATTGTGAGCGTGAATGACTACCGAAACTTACCTGAATCATCCAAACTTTGGCCTCCTCTTCAGGGTATCCCAGGTTGAAGACAGCCAAGAATTATTTACCACCCTATACGCCCAGCGCCTGTTTTTTTTGGTGACAAACGGCCCAGGCGGGCTGAGATTTGAACCAATCAGCCGCTCCGACGCTCGCCTCATGGTCGAAATTCGCCTGCGAACCCTGCGTCGCAGCGGTCAATATCAGGAGTACGACCAATTGCAAACCATTCACCAGCGAACATTTCAATAAAGAAAATCAGTAACTTGGTAATAGGTAACTGTCTTAATTTTCCTTCCCTCCAGTTCCCAGCATTGAGTACCCATGACCATTGCCTCTCGAATTCACAGCATTCGCCAACACTTGCCCGAATCAGTGCGGTTAATTGCCGTTACCAAACAGGTACCGACTGATGCTATCCGCGAAGCATACGACGCCGGTATCCGGGATTTTGGCGAGAGTAAGGTTCAAGAGGCTGCCGAAAAACAAAGCCAACTGCAAGATTTACCTGATATCAACTGGCACTTGATCGGCCACTTGCAAGCCAACAAAGCCGCCAAAGCCCTAGAGCACTTCCAGTGGATTCATTCTCTAGACAATTTAAAAATTGCTCAGCGACTTTCGCGCTTGGCGGGCCAACAGTCGAGCTCTCCCCAAGTCTGCCTGCAAGTCAAAATGTTGCCCGACCCGGACAAATACGGCTGGAGCGTTCCAGAACTGCTTGCCGACCTTCCAGAACTCAACAAATGTCAGCATATCAAAATTCAAGGTTTGATGACAATTCCTCCGCTGGGATTAGATGACTCGCAAATCCTAGAATTATTTAACAGCACCCGCGAACTTGCACAGAAAATCCAGCAGCAAAACTTGCCCTGCATTCAAATGCAGCAGCTCTCGATGGGGATGTCGGGAGATTATCATTTGGCAATTCAAGCAGGTGCTACTATGGTACGGCTAGGACAAACCTTATTTGGCTCTAGGAGGGGATAAGTAATTGAAATCTTCTGATAAAGACAATTTGGGTTAAATATAGAATAGTCAGCCACCCGCGACTAACGCGCAACGCGAGTATAGTCGGGGCAGCAAAGTCGTGAAGGAGCGTGAATCATGAATATTTTTTCTAAACTGCGAGATTTTGTAGGCATCAACAATGAGCCTGAGTACGATGACGTGTACGACGAAACGGAAGGGGAGCGCTATCAGAACTTCTACCAAGCGCCTGAACCCAACGCCGCTGCCGTAGCAGCAGCCGAAGAAGAACGTCGTCAAAATCGTAGAATGCGAGAGCGGTCAGTAGTAGGATCGACAGGTATGGATGTCGTTGCACCAACCGGCGGAGTAGGGTCAGTAATGAATAACGTGATAGGAATGCCTGGAGCTATGAACGGGATTTCGGAAGTAGTAGTAATGGAGCCGCGCACTTTTGAAGAGATGCCGGCAGCAATTCGAGCTCTTAAGGAACGGAAGTCTGTGGTTTTGAACCTGACGGTGATGGACCCAGACCAAGCGCAAAGAGCTGTGGACTTTGTGGCGGGCGGTACTTATGCCCTTGACGGTCATCAAGAGCGAATTGGCGAAAGTATTTTCTTGTTTACGCCTAGCTGCGTGCAGGTGAGAACTCAGTCTGGTGTGGTTCACGAAGTGCCTCCTGCTCAAGGACGGCCTCGTGCTGCTGCTCCTGCACCGACAGTCTGGCCGGCCGAACAAGCTCCCATCGCTCAGTAGTTAGTAGTTAGTAGTCAGTTGACAGTGGTGAGCAGTCAGTAGTCAGTAGTCAGTAGTTAGTAATCAGTAGTCAATAGTTAACAACTAATAACTGTGGAATAAACACTGCGGATTAATAACATTAGCTAACAACTAAGTAACCAATGACAACTGACAACTGACAACTGACAACTGATAACTCAAAAGTGACAAGTGACTAATGACTAACATAAAATTTGGTACGATCGGCGGCGGGGTAATGGGAGAAGCTCTTTTATCCCGCTTAATTGCACAAAAAGTTTATTTGCCTTCAGAAATATTGGTGAGCGAGCCAGGGGTAAAGCGCCGCGAGTTTTTGACTAACAAATACGGGATTGGAACAACAGCCAGCAATCTAGAAGTTGCTGCAGCTACAGAAGTGCTGTTTTTGGCGATTAAACCGCAAGTTTTTGATACGGTAGCTTTGGAATTGGCCGTGGCAGGCGATCGCAAACAGGGAAATAATGGAGAAACGGCTAATTCCCAGCCAGAAGCACTGGTAGTGTCGATTTTGGCAGGAGTGCCACTGAGCAAGCTAGAACCAGCTTTTCCCGGGCGGGGAGTGCTGCGGGTGATGCCGAATACTCCGGCGACGGTGGGGGCGGGAATGAGCGCGATCGCTCCGGGAAAACTCGTGCAACCGGCTGATTTAGAATTAGTAAAGCGCATCTTTCAGGCCGTAGGAGAAGTGGTAGAAGTACCTGAGAGTATGCTCGATGCGGTGACTGGGCTTTCGGGTTCCGGGCCTGGTTATGTAGCAATTTTGATAGAGGCCTTGACAGATGGGGGGGTTTGTGCTGGTTTGCCACGGGCGATCGCCTCTCAATTAGCTTTGCAAACAGTATTCGGTACAGCGAAACTGTTGCAAGAAACAGGAATGCACCCTGCAGAATTGAAAGATCGAGTTACGAGTCCCGGTGGCACAACTATTGCCGGAATTGCTAAATTAGAGAGTAACGGCTTTCGTTCGGCACTGATCGAAGCAGTGAAAGCAGCTTCTTTGCGTTCTCAAGAATTAGGGAAATAAGTCAGGAATGACGCACAGAAACAATCAAAAATGAGTTCAATCGCATTTTAAACCTGCCGCTTTTGCTGTCGGATACTTGACGGGAACAAAAGCTACACCGAATTGTTCTTTTCGACACTTGACAATATGCACCAATTCGCTGGGGGGATTTTTGCGATCGCCATTCTTTCCAAACTGAATAGTTCCTGTTCCTCCTTCCACAATAAAATTCGCAAGAGAAAGCGTTTTTTGCATTCCTTCGCGGCTGGGCTGCTGCTGCATTTCCATTGCCTTAATCAGTGCAATAGTTGCATCGTAAGCTAAGGCGGTATCGGTATTTACCGTTCCTCCCCACAACTTTTTAGCTTGTTGAGGAAATTTTTTATTAACACTGCTTAAGGGATGCCAGGGGACAGACACGATTAGTTTTTCAAAAGATTTTAACTGGGATACGGCTTCCAAAGTTCTCCACTTGTAGAGTACCCAAATTCCGGCTATCCAATTGCGATCGCGGTTGGCTTTAACCATTGCGATAGCGTTATTTAATGAATTAGTAATTTGACCGTCTGGAGATAACACGATCGCAGTTTCCCCTGTGCGCTGGATTTGATTTAAAGCTGTTTGGGCGTTGAATTCATTTTTGGATAAATCAAAGTCGCGAATTCTGACTATTTTTGCTTTTTTGTCATCTTGAAACTGCCGTTTGAAAGCTTGTGTAAAATAAGAACCAGACGAACTGCCTGGATTGTATAAAACTGTCGCTTGATATTTGCCTACCGATCGCAGATACTTTGCTAAACTTTGAGCAGCAAACCGACTCGAATAGGATGTGCGAAAGAAAATTTTTCGATCCTTTTCTGTCAGTTCTTCCGTTGTGCTTCCCGGAGAAATCAAAACCAGGTTATTTTGGTCATAAATATCTACTGCTGATAGGGTAATTTCGCTGGCATAGTGACCTACCACTCCTAAAATATCCGGCTGTTTAACCAGTGCATTTGCTGTTTTAATGGCCTCTGTTTTGAGATTCGCATCGTCAGCAATGATGACTCTCAGGCCTTTTTCGTTAATAGCTTTGGCGTCGAGAAAGCTTTGACCGGGAAAGCTGTTATTCCTCTCATTAGCAGCGCTTAATCCTAAATTAACTTGTGTTTGGGCTTGGGCCACGCCGCGCAAAATTTCTTTTGCCGAATCTGCATTAATTATAGAACCATCCTGAGTTCTCAGGATGGGAACCGCAACAGCAATTGTGTAATAATCAGCATTTTTAGCCTTCAGCAAAGCATTGTTCATGTAAATTAAAGTTTCGGGATCGATGCTGTCTTCTTCGTTCCAGGATTTTTTGAATAAATCAAAAGCAGATTGATAATTAGATTGGGCAAATTCCTCAACTCCCTTTTGCTTTAACCGAGGTGAAGAAGTTTTTACTAGGATTTCTTCGCCGCAACTCACAGCATCTCCTTGGATTAAAGGACAAGTTTTAGGTGTAATTGTGCGTAAAAAAATAGGGGCTGCCAGTCCCGCTGTCATTCCCGCAACTGCCAATGGCAACAAGCCAAAGATCGATCGAGAAAACAGCCTGCGTTTCGGTGGTGGTGAATGCAGTCCTGTTAGCGCTCGCAAATCCTGTAACACTTCAGCAGCGGATTGATAGCGATCGTTAAAGTGGTAGCGCACCATCTTATTTAAAACTTTTTTTAGCTTGTCGCTAATTTGTACCATCGGGCGATCGTCAGTGGAGTAATGCCAGACGAGTTCGCCAGTTTTTTGATGGTTGAAAAAATCTGCAATATCTAAACCTGCGATCGCTTGAATCCCGATGATTCCCACAGCATAGATATCGCTGTTAAATCTTGGCTGATTTTTCCACTGTTCCGCCGGCATATAACCCTCAGTACCGATGACGCGAGTTTGAGTTATTTGACCGCCCTGAATCGCCAAATTGCTAATACCTTTGACTGCCCCAAAGTCAATCACGGCAATTTTGCCGGAGCGGTTGCACCGGATTAAGTTTGACGGTTTAATATCGCGGTGAATAATATGTTTTTTGTGGACGCAATCTAAAACTTCTAAAATATCCTGCAATAAATCAATAACTTCTGATTCCCTAAACTGCCTGCCTGAACCGATCTCGTTGTTCAGCGGATTTCCTGCAATATATTCTTGAATTAAGTAAAATCTTCCCTGTTCTTGAAAGTGCTCGATTAACCTGGGAATGCGCGAGCACTGTTCCAGAGATATCAGGGATTCAGCTTCTGTTTCAAATTGCACCTGTGCCCTGTGCAAAACATCGGGATCTTTCGATGGAGGAGGCCCAATTTCCTTGACGACGCACAGGGGATTTTCGGGGTAGCCTAAAGCGTCGTTAGCCGTATAGGTTCTGGCAAATCCTCCCTCACCTAATTGACCGATAATTTGGTAGCGATCGCGCAGAATATCCCCTGGATTCAGACACATAAATTGTTTTATTTTCTCGACTCGCTGCACCCCTTGGTGTTGATTTTACCACAAATATGACTTTTATGAACTCAAAGTTATGACTTTTATGAACTCAAAGCTATGAATTTATGAATTGACTTTGAGAACTGCTTATTTAATCATCTTGACATCTGAGATTTTACGCGGAAATTTTTTATGGCTTTAAAACCCGATCCGTCAGAACAGCTGCGATTAATTGGCGACAATACATCCGAAGTCGTTACTTTGTCGATCGCAGATGCAACTAATTTTCCTTTGGGAGGTTGGATGCTAGGAGGTGACGATCTAGTCACCGGCTCAACAGCTAATGATTTGATATCGGGCAATGAAGGGGAAGATATTATCAGCGGGGAGTTGGGCAACGATTCTTTATTTGGAGGAAAAGGAATAGATCTACTTGAAGGAAATGAGGGAAATGACTCTCTCAGCGGCGGTCAAGATGCAGATTTGCTTACGGGTGATGCGGGAAACGATATTCTCTTGGGCGGTAGAGGCAATGATTTCTTAGCCAGCGGTAACGGAAATGACACTCTGGTGGGAGGTTTGGGTCGCGACTTTTTAGCCGCCTTGAATGAAAATAATTCAATCAAAATCGGGGGCAGCAACTTGTACGTCCTCCAAGCAGAACCCGGAGTTACAGATGTCAATAATGCCGATGCTATTGCCGGTTTCAGAGTAGGTGGCGATCGAATTGGATTGGCAGGCGGTTTGACTGCTAGCGATGTAGACTTGCAATACGTGACAAACGTGACACTCTTATTGGGGTTTGATGCACCAGAAAGTTTCAATCAAGTTTTCGCGCCCGGTGTATTCGATCCTCAACCGATACAGAGTCAAGGCACTCTAATTAAAGTTAGGAATTCCGGCGACATAGTAGGCTTTGTGGCAAATGTAAGTGTGGCTGAGATTCAAGGGAGTATTATCTCTGCTCGGGGATTCTAAGCTGTATAATGCGCTGCAATGCCTCCTGCAAAAGCTTAAATCGAAGATTGGACAGAGAAATGGTCGTCTGCAACCAGCGGTATAACAATACTAATTATCGATCGCTAGCTGCTGTTTCCAATTTTTCTCCAATCCTCGGTTCCGTACCATTCAACAGACGCTGAATATTGCTCCGGTGCCGCACAATTACAAATACGCCGCCAGCCAGTCCAAACAATACATAAGCCAGCGGCTGATGTAAAACAAACATCAATCCAGCCACGCTAATTGCCCCGATAATCGAACTTAAAGAAACAATTCGCGATACCGCAAATACTATCCCGAAAATTCCGAAAGTTCCCAAACCAACTGGCCAGTACAAACCCAGCAAAACTCCCAAACTCGTCGCCACCGATTTACCGCCGGTAAACCCCAGCCAGATTGATTTGCTGTGGCCCAAAACGGCAGAGAAACCCGCCAAAGTTGCCATCCAAGGGAGGACAGTTGCAGTATTTTCTAAACCGGCTGCGGTTGCTAGCTGGCTGGTAAAAGTGAGAGAGTAAATATAGCGGATTAGGACGATCGCACTTACCCCCTTCAACACATCAACCAGCAACACCCCCAACCCCGGCCACTTCCCCAAAGTCCTCAGTACGTTAGTCGCACCCGTCGAACCCGAACCAACCTGTCGAATATCAATTCCCAGCATCCATTTCCCCAAGGCGTACCCCGTCGGAATCGAACCCAGCAGATAAGCTGCTATTAGCAGTGCGCCATTTAAAATTATCCAGCTAGTCATTTTTTACTTTGAGATTTTGTGTACTTTTAAAATTTGCCACCTTTCCCCTAGCATAATTGCTAATTGCTAATTACTAATTAGCAAGCAATTAGCAATTAGCAATTAGCCAATCAAAAATCCTTAGCAGCCATTAAAGTTTGCGGATCGGCAGCAAATGCCAGCCATAACGGAAATTGCAGGATTGACAAACTAATTAAATCCTCAGTTTCATCAATGACAATTAGTGGCAATTTGCCATCTTTCACCAGTCGATCGGCTTTTTGAGCCAAAGCCTCCGCAGACTCAAACATAATAATCCCCCGTTCTGGGCCAAAATCGCTGCGAGTAATGCCCAAACAGTCCTGCAGACCCCGCCGCCACTCTCCCAAACGTTCGGGACTGTTGGCGAGTACCAAAGTCCGCACCCGTCCGCCGTATACACTTCTGAGTACAGAAATAATAGTCGAAGTAATCAAGATATTTTGCAAGCGCGAACCCATAGTCCGCAAAGCACCCCTTCCTCCTTGGGTGAAAAACCAGTTAGAAACTCGTTCCGCGTGGATGGGTTCAAAAGTGCGGCGAAGTTGCCAAGGCGGGCCGTAGTAGTCCGGGAGAGTGCGGTATTGATCGAGGGTGCGGCGAATTTGTTTGGCTTGTTCTTGAAATCCCTGTTCGGCAAATTTGGGATTTACTGGTGCTGAGGATTGAGACTCCTCAGCAGGAATTTGCTTGGGTGTCTCTTGCACTGGTGGCGTCAAATCTAAGAGTTCGGCGGTGGCGGCCAAATCCTGCAAACTGCCTACTAGATAATCTTTAAAACCCTGGACTCGAATGGCCAAATCTTGGGAAACGCCGGCAAAAGTTGTGCGCATTTCCTTTTGAATTCGATCGCGCCGGCGTTCGAGTTTTTCTACTTCGATTTGTAGCGCTTGTTTGCGCTGATCTAATTGAATCAAGCCGTCTTGTACCAAACGCCCGATCGATGCTTGAGCCTGGCCCAACGCTTCTATAGCATTGGCTTTGTCGGCTTCCAAGGCTGCAATTTTTTCAGTCAAATTTTGTTCTTGCTGCTGCAATTCTTTCACTCTCTCTGCCAACTGTTCGGTAACATTTTCTGATAAGCGCGTTACCGTGTCTGCGGTTGCTGCTGGCGGGGAGTCGCTGGGAGGATCGATTTGAGCGATCAGATTTTCTGATTCGCGATCGTCGGTGTTGGGTGGAATTTGGGCGAGTGCGCCTGCTTCGTCCACGAATTGGGCGATTTCGGCATCTTCCTCGCCCAGCGGCAGGTCTGTTTCGCCCGGGAGTTGGGCGGCGGACTCCTGAAGCTCGATCGACAAATCCAGTGAATGAGATGGAAGTTGGTACTCCGTCTCATTCACGGGTAAATCGACTTCGCCGTCACCGCTTGGGGCGGCTGGTTGTGATTGCGGTTCTTGGGTTGGAGATTCGTCTGAATTCATGGGAAATTTTGTTCGGCGTGGGCATGGAAAAGTTAAAAATTTAAAATTAACAACTTTTTTAGTCTTGACGGGGACAGCGCTGTTCTAAGCAGGTCTGTAGCATTTTACGATCGAACAGAACCGGCAGAAAGTGAATGCTGTTAATTTCTTTGAAATAAAACAAAATCGGCACAGCGGGCCAAAATATCCGCCAATTTTGCCATTCTCGGTAAGGAAAGCGGCGGATTAAGTTGGACTTTCGATAAATGTCCAAATCTGTTGGGGTAAATTGCAGCCGGAGGGTGGCGGCTTGGTACATCAGAAACAATCCGAACACAGAAAGCGGCAAACTCACCCACTTCTGAACAAACAGCAGCGGTACGGCCGCCAGTACCAAGACTAGGGGAATCGCATAACTCGGAGCGAGTTCGATCGTACTTGTCGGCGCAGTCGAAGAGGCAGTGGTATTCACGGGTTTAAATCAAGGGTAGTAAACGAATGTTGCCGATTATTCATATTTTATATGTTTCCTAGCTTACAAGCCTTTGAGTACGCTAGAGCCCGTCCCCTGAAACATCAGCCAAGTCAGGAAAAAGTTCACAATAAAAATAGCCAGTAAAGCCGTCACTACCGCCGTAGTAGTCGATTGACCGACGCCTTTTGCCCCGCCGGTGGTGGTCAAACCCCAGCTAGTGCCGATTACAGCAATCAAGCCACCGAATACAAAAGCCTTAATTGCCGC
The DNA here is from genome assembly GCF_036701435.1 of Microcoleus sp. Pol12A5. Taxonomy (NCBI): domain Bacteria; kingdom Bacillati; phylum Cyanobacteriota; class Cyanophyceae; order Oscillatoriales; family Microcoleaceae; genus Microcoleus; species Microcoleus sp. Pol12A5. Next base: position 24,983 of record NZ_JAUBQU010000015.1, on the reverse strand, counting down.
GCTGCAAATATCCCACAGACTCAGGAAATTGCGGACTGATTCTAAAAACACGCTTTGAGAGATGCCGTACATTGTCGTAGCAATCAGCAGTCCGCCGACGATGCCGGTGACGAGACACATGATGGTTAAAATAGGCAGCATCAAGCAGCAAGCAAGGACGCGGGGAATTACTAAATAGTCGATCGGGTCTGTTCTGAGCATCAGCAGGGCATCTATCTGTTCTGTTACCTGCATCGTGCCGATTTCCGCTGCAAAAGCCGAACCTACCCGTCCCGTCACGATGACGGCTGTTAAGACGGGGCCGAGTTCGCGAGTCAAAGACAAAGCCAAAACGCCACCGACGACATTGCCGGCACCGAGGTTAATAAACTCCCTCGCTACCTGAATAGTAAATACCATGCCGACAAAACCCGCAGTCAGCAAAGCAATCAGCAGAGATTCCGGGCCGACTGCTGCCATTTGGTCGAGGGTGTTACGGCGGTGAATTTTGCCCTTCAGCAAGTGCAGCATGACTTGGCCGCCCAATAAAATTGCTGCCAGCAACCGCTGACTCCACAAACTGAGGCTCGATGGTGTAGTTGTGCTCAAGGGATTTCGAGTGTAGAACAACTGCCAAAAATGAAATCTATCTACAAATCTTAAACAACTTTCTTCTCTAAGATTTAAGATTTTTGACATAATTGGCCGCTGAGGGCGATCGCTGCCTATCGTAGAAAAGGACAAGTTTTGTTTGCTTGTACCTTTCGGCAGTTTAGCTGAATTTACTGACTCTTATGAGCATTTTTCCCAATTTTCTTCGCTCTCTACTGCTGACCAGCCTGTTGAGCTTTGTCGCCCCCTTATTGTTAATCGGTGCGGGATTGACTAGCTTTTCGCTGATCGGCTTCGTCCCTGCTCTCCAAGGAGTTGGTCGTTCTGGAGAAGACCTGATTTTGCAGTTCTTAGCTACTTTCGGCAGCGGCTGTCCCCTCCAGGGTTTTTTAGTGATCGGCCTAACTTTTGGTTTGGTGGGTGCTTTGTTTGATACCTACGCTTCTTATCAGCATTCGCGGTGGAGTTAATCGAATCTTCGATTTTAGATTCTTAGATGGGAATTCCTGCCTCGAATCTAAAATCTAAAATTGCTGGGTTCGGGTTGGCTCGGATACCCGCACCGGGGATGATTTTACAATACCGATCGCGAATGTTCGGAAATGCGATCGCCCTTTTTGCGGAAAACCGACTCCCCCTATTTCAGGAGCTGGAATATATTAAATACAGGTTGAGTCAAGTGTTTCTCAACCATCAAAACTTCAGATAGTCGAGGTATTAGTTATGGCACTTATTCGTTGGGAACCTTTGCGGGAAATGGACTCCTTGCAACGAGAAATGAATCGGTTGTTTGATAGCTTGTCACCGGCAACAGATCGCGCATCTAACGGTGTTGCTTTTCTACCCGCCGCCGAACTCGATGAAACTCCCGAAGCCATCCACCTTAAGTTAGAAGTTCCGGGCATGGAAGCTAAGGATTTGGACGTACAAGTAACCGCAGAAGCTGTTGCTATTAGCGGCGAACGCCGTCAAGAAACTAAGAGTGAAGATAAAGGAATGACTCGCTCTGAGTTCCGTTACGGTTCGTTCCGCCGCGTGATTCCCCTACCCGCACGGGTTCAAAATGACAGCGTAGAAGCTGAGTACAAAAATGGAGTTTTGCACCTGAATTTGCCTAAAGCGGAAGCAGAAAAGAACCGCGTCGTGAAAGTTCAAATTGGCGGCTAATAATTGTTTCCTACTTTAGTTAGTTTTAGTTAATTAGTAGGGGGTCCAAGGCCCCCCTATTTGTTTTGGAAATTGATTATTGGTCATTGGGAATTGATAATTGGGCCTTGCGAGTTTGAGGAATGATTCTTCCTTCTTCCTTCCATCCGTTACATCCTCAGAAAGCGAATCCGTTGGCGAACTTCCTTGTTCCGATTCTTCAACCGTGCTAAACTCCAATAAGCAATGGTTGGTGAGGAGACTTGCGTGCCGAGTCAGGGAGTGGGAGAAAATGGAATTGCATCTGAGTTTGGAGACTTAACCGGGATGACTCGCCAAGAAGTCGATGATTTTTTGCGCGGATTGGGTGCAGAAATCAGAACTACTAGAGAGGGTTATGTTGCATATAAATTTTTTGATAAGTCAAAAGTAATGATCCGTCCTAACGGTGAAGTTATTAGAACGCCTGCACCGAAATATGGATCAGATGGAAGAAATATCAACAAAGGTTTGCGTCTCCATAGAAATGGTCATTTATTGCAGACGCGAGACAAATTGGGTAATTTAATTCCAGGTACTCACAATACGGGAAAAAATTAAATGAGTGATTGGAAGGATGACTATAAATTGCTTGGATTGGGTGGTTTTACATCTTTAATCACAAATGTCAAAGTATCTTTATGTGGAAACGAAGTATTAATTGAATGCGTCTACAATCCAGAAGAAAGATTGCCTTATATCCTGGCATTCAAAGGCTGTCGCGATATCAGTTGGACTCTACACGATGAAGAGGCTGTTGGCGAACTGGAAGCTGAATTCTTCGGAATTTCATTGGGCGAGCCGGAACACCGCAAGCCGGCGGTGATTACTACAGACATTTTTGAAATTTCAATTTTGTACGGCAGTTTTAGCATTCAAAAGGGAGAAAACCTAAATGCTGAAGTGGCAGATTCAGAAACAGAGGATTGGGCTATCACAATTGCCAGCAGCAGTATTGTAGAAATTGTCAACCCCCACGCGGTTAAATTGCCAAGCCGTTAGTAATATTATGTCGTGTAAAATAACTATTACAGTCATGGACGCACTCCGACTCCTCGAAACTGGGTTTTTTACCTAATCTGCGGGTTTTAACGAAGTATTTTCGTAAAATACCCGGTTTCTGGCCCCCCATGGGTAAGTCCTATATTATTAGGTTTGTAGTGAGGAGTGAAGTCCTTATCAAAAATGTGAGGATTGAAGTCCTGATTACAAAATAATTACCAATTTTTCAAAAAAGACAGTAGGTATTGTTGTCCGCCTCAGTTTACGATACTTAATAGAACTTTTTTCCCAGATGAGGTAAAACACAATGCCTGATATTGTTGATATTGCCGTAGGTGCGGGTTCGTTCCAAACCCTGGTAACGGCGGTGCAAGTAGCTAATTTAGTAGACGCGCTCAAAAGTCCGGGCCCTTTTACTGTCTTTGCACCCAATGACGATGCTTTTGCGAAATTGCCACCGGGAACTATCACAACCCTAGTGCAGAACGTTCCCCAACTGACTAGGATTTTGATGTTTCATGTCGTCTCCGGTAAGTTTATGAAAGCTGATTTGGCAAAACTCGGCTTTGTTACTTCCTTAGAAGGTTCGCCGATTAAAATTGATTGTTCTGACGGTTTTGAGGTGAAAAATGCTACAGTTGTCGCTGCGGATATCGAAGCTGATAACGGTGTGATCCATGTGATCGATAACGTAATTTTAATGGGATAATTTCGCCGTTTAATCTCGCTGCGGGAGCCAAGGAGGTGCTTTGCGGTGCCGCTTTGCTCCCGATCTCGCCCTTGTTTTTTATCGGTTGAAGGTAATTTCAATATAAAAAAGTTGTCTTTTCGGCGGATGTATTTTAAGATGATTGTTTGAAAAAGTTTAAAAATCAATAATTATAATATAAGCAAACCAGTTTGGTGAGCACTATGCAAATCCTAGCCGCCAGCCTCAAAGCACAAGTCCGCCAGCGTACCTTGGAACTGCAAGTTCTCAACGAACTTACTGCAAAAGTTCAAGCCGCTCTCAGTGTTGAGGAAATTTGGTCTGCGTGTCTAGCACATCTCGATCGCCTGATTCCCACAGAGGCGATCGCCATTTTGACGCTACCGGACGATCGAATATACCTGGAACACTTACAGCCGTTAAGTGCTAGCGCCAAAGCCGAAATAGAAGGGCGCTTGCAAGCTGCTCGCAGTGAATGGCTTGCTGGCAATCGGGACTGGGCGCACAACATCGCTCCGCCACCAATTACTCAGTTTCAGTCTGTCTTGATGGCATCAGCTAACTCGGATGAAACTGAAGAATTGTTGGGAGTATTTTTCATCGGTGCAGAGCGGGAAAACGCTTTTAATTTGGAACATCTTTGTTTGCTCCACACGGTCGCTCAAATTTGTGCAAAACAGTTAATAACTTTAGCACGTAAAACGAGCAGTGTCAAGGATAAAATTCAAAATAATTTTGCTCTGGATTCGGAAAGTCAAGAACTATTGTTGCAGGCTGTAATGGACGATGCCCCGGACGGAGTTTTTGCGAAAAATAGAAACTTTAGATACATTTTTGTAAATAAAAGTTTTGCTGAATATGTGGGGAAAAATGTTGAGGAAATTATCGGCAAAGATGATATTCAATTAGGGTTTTCAGCGGAATTAGTATTTGGCGATCGCAACCGCCAAATTAAGGGCATCCGCGAGGAAGATCGAGCTGTGCTGGCTGGGGAGAGGATTCGCAATCCCTACCAGGCGATCGTCTTTGAAAGTGGCAAACAGCACGTCTTTGATACGCAAAAAGTGCCGCTGTGCGATGCAGAGGGTAATATATTTGGGGTTTTGGGTTTTTCTAGAGAGATTGGTCAATTGCAGGTCACAGATGAAGCGAGAAATCAAAGCCAAGCCAAACTGCAAAAAATTACTGCTAGCGTACCCGGTACGGTATATCAAATTGACTTGCATCCAGACGGCTCGATGGCATTCTCGTTTGTTAGTGCAGGCTGCCGGGAATTGTATGAAATAGAACCAGAGGTGGCTCAGCAGGATTTTAATGTAATTGTTGACATGATTCATCCCGAAGATCGAGATGATTTTCTCAACTCGGTGACGCTTTCTGCTGAAAATTTGCAGCCTTGGCGGTGGGAAGGAAGAATTGTCACTCCGTCAGGAAAACTTAAATGGGTGCAAGGAGCTTCCCAGCCAGAATTGCAAGCATCGGGGAAGATAGTTTACTACGGCTTGTTCACGGATATTAGCGCCCGGAAACAAGCTGAACGGAAGCTGCAACTTTATCAACAAATATTTTTGAAATCCAACGATGCGATCGCGATCTTAGACCCCCAAGGCTATTACTTAGAAACAAATCAAGCTCACACGGCTTTGCTGGGTTACAGTTCGTCCAAATTGTGGGGAAAAACCCCTGCAAATCAGATGGGAGAACAGGTATTTGCGTCGGTAATGCAAAGCTTGGCAGAAACAGGGAGTTACCGCGGCGAAATGACCTGTATTAAGGCTGTGCAAGCAGGAATAGTTGAGGTGGAGCTTTCCGCTTTTGCGGTTCTAAATGATGCTGGGGATGTAGTTTGTTACGTAAGCGTCAAAAGAGACATCACCGAACGCAAGCGAGCTGAAGAAAAACTAAAACTTTACCGAGAAATATTTTTAAACTCCAACGATGCGATCGTCATTATCGATGCTGACGGGTTTTTCCTCGAACAAAATCTTGCTCACCAAACGCTTCTAGAATACACAGACGCGGAATTAGAAGCAGAAGCTTCGCCACTGGTTGCGGGGGAGTGTTTTTCGGCAATTGCCCAAAGTTTAGCGAAAACAGGAAGTTTTCGGGGCGAAATTACTAACTGCACTAAAAAAGGCCAGACGCTGGCGATCGACGTTGCGGCATACTCTGTGATTAACAACGCCAATGATGTAATTTGTCACGTCTGCGTCAAGCGCGACATTACCGAACGCAAAAAAGGAGAAGAAGAACGGCAAAAATTTGTGTCGCTGATTGAAAACAGCAGCGATTTTATCGGTATGGCTACCCTGAAAGGCAAAACGCTGTTTGTCAACGAAGCCGGACGAAAACTGGTGGGTGTAGAGAATCTTTCGGCAGTGCTTTATACGGAGATATGGCATTATATTGGGCCCTATTTTCAACATAAATTCGGTCAAGAAATTTTACCAACAATTATCAGTCACGGCCAGTGGCAAGGCGAAGGTCAAATGCAGCACTTGGGCAACGGACAACCAATTGATGTTGTGATGAATGCTTTTCTGGTCAAGCACCCTCAAACCACCGAACCCCTGTGCTTTGCTGCGGTAATTCGCGATGTCACCGAACGCAAGAAAGCTGAGAGAATGCTACGGGAACAAGCAGAACAAGAACGCTTGGTTTCGGCGATCGCCCAGCGAGTCCGGCAGTCTCTCAACCTCACTCAAACTCTGAGTACAGCAGTACAAGAAGTGCGGCATTTGCTGGCAACTGACCGCACGATAATTTATCATTTTGATTCCGAGGAAACAGCGGTTGTTCTTGTGGAATCAGTAGGGGATGATTGGATGCCCCTGCGGGGCAGAAAAGTTCAAAGAACATCCTTTGGGGAAAGCTATGTATGGCTGTACAGTGCAGGAACAATTCAAGCAATGGCAGATATTGATACGGCCAATTTGAGCGAGGAACACCGAGATTTACTTGCTAGTTTGCAGGTAAGGGCTAATTTAGTTGTACCAATTTTTATAGGCGATGAAAGTCAGGAGTTGGCAACAGAATATTCGCCCGAAACTCGAATTGAACCGCCGGGAAGGAGTTTGGAAACGAGTAAAAATCGGTTGTGGGGGTTGCTGATTGCCCATCAGTGCAGTGCTCCGCGTGTTTGGACTGATTCTGAGATGGATTTGCTGGGAAGGTTGAGCGTGCAGTTGGCGATCGCCATTCAGCAATCTACTCTTTTTGAACAAGCGCAGCAGGCCCGAGAAGCAGCCCTAGAAGCGTCTCGAATGAAGTCGTTATTTTTAGCAAATATGAGTCACGAAATCCGTACTCCGATGAATGGAGTGATGGGGATGACGGATTTGCTGCTGAAAACGAATCTTACTCCCGAACAGCTTGACTTTGTACAGACGCTGAAACTCAGCGGTCAAAATTTACTCTCGATCATTAACGATATTCTCGATCTCTCCAAACTGGAAGCTGGAGAAATGCGCTTAGAAATACTAGAATTTAACCTGAGTATCTGTATGAATGAAGTGCTGGATTTGTTGGCAACTCCCGCACAAGAAAAAGGTATAGAAGTGGTGGCACTCATTGACAGCGACGTGCCGCTGCAAATTAAAGGCGATGCAGCACGGTTGCGGCAAATACTCACTAATTTGATCAACAATGCTATTAAGTTTACAGAAGCAGGAGAAGTGGTAATTGAGGTTGCTAATGCTAGAAATCCTGGGTTATTGGCAGCCAGCGATACTCAGCAAATTTTAGAGAATATAGAACCGTTACAAATAGAAAATAATGACTCGATGCTCCTGCTGTTTAAAGTGACAGATACAGGAATTGGGATTGCTCCAGAAAACAAAAAAAAGCTGTTTCAATCTTTTACTCAAGTTGATGCCTCTACAACAAGAAAATATGGTGGCACAGGTTTGGGGCTGGCTATTTCTAAGGAGTTGGTGGAGTTAATGGGTGGGCAAATCGGTGTAGAAAGTACGCCGGGCAAAGGCTCGACTTTTTGGTTTACTGTGCCGACAGTTAAGGAAAATTTAACTGCTGTAGGGACAGCGTGCGAAGTGAATTTGGAAACGGTGCTGGCGGGGCGAAAAATGTTAATTTCTAGCGACAAGGCGACAGTGCGAAAAGTGTTAGTGAGAATGGCTGTTGTGTGGGGAATGGAGGTTGAGGAGGTTGAGAACGGTTGGATGACGATCGCATCTCTGTACAAAGCTGTCAGCGTTAATTCCCCTTACGATATTGTTTTGGTTGATATTCAGTTGCCGGAAATGGTGGCGGGAAGTCTCGAACGCTTGAGGATTTCTGAGCCTGCAATGCAGCAGACAAAGTGGGTGGTGCTGACTTCAATGACTCAGGTTGCAGAGGCGAAACGCTTGGTTGATAGCGGTTTTAGCGGGTATTTAACTAAACCTGTGAAAGCTCACCGACTATTTGATTGCTTGGCGAACGCGATCGCCCCGATGACGCTGATTGATGAGCCGCGAGCAAATCCAACGTCCAATCGAGCTTCAGCTATTGACAACCGGGACTTAGCAAGTTTAAAGATTTTGTTAGTTGAAGATACTCCAATCAATCAAAAAGTTGGTCTCAATCAACTCAGAGTTTTGGGATGCGCGGCGGATGTGGCCAATAATGGTGCAGAGGCACTATCTATGGTTGCTCTGAAAAAGTATGACATTGTGTTGATGGACTGTCAGATGCCGATTTTGGACGGTTACGAAGCAACGCTGCAATTGCGCCGCCTAGAAGCGGCAGATGTTGCTGCTGGAAAAATGCAGCCGCATCAAAAGACGGTGGTGATTGCAATGACTGCGAATGCTTTGAAGGGCGATCGCGAAAAGTGTCTGGCCGCGGGCATGGACGATTATATTAGCAAACCTATTGCGATTGACAAGTTAAAATCGGTACTAGAAAATTGGTCCGCCAAGCTAAAAATTGAAACTCCCAAGTTTAAGGGCGAGGAACTTCAAAATTCTGAGCCAGATATCGAATCGGTAGTCGATATGGCACGTCTGCACGAAATTTCTGGCGCTGATTTAGAGTTTGAGCGGGAAATATTGCAAACTTTTGTCGTGGATACTGCTAGTTATTTAGAAGCTGCTAAGGAGGCGATTGCTTCGGGAGATATGGAGACACTGGCCCGCCACGCTCATCAAATTAAAGGTGTCAGCGCTACGGCGGCGGTGCGGTTAATGCCCGATATGGCAGATCGGCTTCAAAGTCGGGCCGAATCAAATGATTTGGAGGGGGCTACAAAAATCATCGCTGAATTAAAAATAATTCTGGCGGGGGTTGAAAAGTTGGTGGCTCGTGAGTAATCAATTTTGTTTTGAACCGGGCTCTCCAGTCGGATCCCCGACAGCTCTTGGCAGCCCCCGCGAGCGAGCGCGTGTAAAGATTTTTAATTTTTTATCAAGATATTTATCTCAATGTGAAGGAATTGGGAACTCTTATAACATCTTGTGTGTTGTAACTTATGACACTACTGTATTAAGTTATTGTGGTCAAATATAAAATAATCATTAAGCCGATAGCTTTGAGGCTACTTTTCGTCTATCGGCTTGAGACACCAAGACTAGCTTTTCGCTAGGCCCGCCCATTAAGTGCGTATTTACGCTCAACGAGGTTTTATGACTCCAGTCATGTTACGCCAACTCTGGTCATTAATTGAGACCACCCAAGCTACTTTGTTAGTCAATTTGGATGATGCGACCTTGGTACAGTGGCTGCTAAAGCAGTTAAAGACGAACTCTGCGCTTAATGGCAAAGAAGCAGATGTGTTGGACGAATACATCCAGTCTCGGCTTTCCCTAATCCGCGATTTAGCTGAGCAGCGGCTAGCACCAGAGCTACTGTGAGCCAATTCAATCAAAATCGTATAAATGTTCCAGGGAAGGGCGATGAGCCCTCGCGCTGGGCAGAAATAGCAGAAAAGAAACCGGGTTTCAAGGATAAATCTTAGGTTTGACGACCAGACCTCCAGCCGGAAACCGGGTTTCCAACTCTGGGCTGCCAGTTTGCTCAAAAAAACAGGCGGGTAGTCGGTGCAGTGGCCGCAGTGCAGCAGCGGATGCAGAATGGCTAATTTGAAGCCGGAGGTAGTTGTAGTTCGCAGATCATCGCCACAGTTCTCGACAGCTACAAGGTAGGATTGTCAGGAAAGCGTTCTACTAAAATCTATGCGTAAATGGGGATTTCTGCTACTAGCAAGCGTGTTATTTGTGGCACCGTTGGCATCTTGTAGGGATCGATCGGCACAAATCGGACAAACAACAGCAACAACTACTGCAGGTGGCAACTCGCAACAAGGTTCCAGCCGGATAGATACAATTGTCAGCCGCGGCAAACTGATTTGTGGCGTCAGTGGCGAACTGCCGGGTTTTAGCTTTGTAGACGAAAAGGGCAAATATTCGGGACTGGATGTCGATGTGTGCAGGGCGGTAGCGGCGGCAATATTTGACGATCCCGAAAAAGTCGAGTACCGAAAACTCAACGCTAAAGATAGATTTACAGTTTTGCAGGCGGGAGAAATCGACATTCTCAGTCGCAATACCACCTACACTGCGAGTCGGGACAGCACTACCGGACTGGAATTTGCCCCGGTGATCTTTTATGACTCTCAAAGCATCATGGTCAAAAAAGACAGCGGCATCAAAAGTTTAAAAGATTTTGCGGGCAAATCTATCTGCGTGCAGACAGGTACGAGCACCGAACAAAATTTGTCCGACCAAATGCGAAAATTAGGAGTTAAATACACTCCTGTGGTGTTTGAAGATGTGAATGCTGTCTTTGCTACTTATCAAGAAGGTCGCTGTCAAGGTGTTACTGCCGATCGATCGCAGCTAGTCTCGAAGCGGACAACTCTGCCGAATTCCGAAAATAATGTTGTTTTGCCGATCGTGATGTCAAAAGAACCGTTAGCCCCAGCGGTGAAAAGCGGCGATCCTAAATGGGCTGACGCGGTGAGATGGATCGTTTTTGCTGCGATTGAAGCTGAAGATTTGGGAATTAATTCGGGAAATGTAGACCAACTTGTTGCAAGCACTACTGACCCGAACGTCAAACGTTTGCTAGGAACAGAAGGAGATTTAGGTAAAGGTTTGGGACTCCCGAACGACTACGCAGTCCGCGTTGTGAAGAAAGTCGGGAATTACGGGGAAATGTACGATCGCAACCTCGGCCCCAAAAGTACACTCAAGTTAGAACGGGGTCAAAACAGACTCTGGAAAGATGGCGGTTTGCTTTACTCGCCGCCGTTCCGTTAATTTTAGTTAACTGTTGACGGTTAACTGTTGACTGTTAACTGTTAACAGTTAACCAACAAAATATTTTAGACAGCAAGGTAATCCGCGCTTACACGACTTTTAAGGTGCTTTCTAGGTGTACCCTACAAGATATTTTAGGCAGGCTAAAGTTAGGTATAGTGCGCTCTACATTAAACATTTATGAACCCCAAACCTCAACCGGACAAATCGCAGAAATTGCCCAAATTTAAAGATATATCAAAACTGCTGCGGGACGATCGCTTCTGGAAAATTGCCGGACAGGCGATCGCCCTAATTTTAGTAATAGTTGTTATTGCCATTCTCTGGGACAATCTCAGTGCTAATTACTCGCAACTGGGGATTGCGTTTGGATTTGATTTTCTCAATTCCCAAGCATCTTTTGATATCGGTGAAAGTGTAATCCCCTACAGTCCCGCCAACAGTTACAGGCAAGCTTATTTTGTCGGTTTAATCAACTCGCTGCGGGTGATTGGTATCGGCATTATTTCCGCAACAGTTGCGGGTTTGACGGTAGGAATTGCGCGCCTGTCCGACAATTGGCTGGTGCGGAATTTGGCTGGTTTGTACGTAGAAATTTTGCGGAATACGCCGTTATTGCTGCAATTATTTTTCTGGTATTTTGCAGTTTTCATTTCTCTGCCAAAAGTCGAAGACAATCAGCAGATGAGGGGGCCGATTTACTTGACAAATCGCGGCATTGCTGTACCAACGCCGGTGGCTTTGCCGGGTTTTGAGATTTGGTTGATTTTGGTAACAGTCGGAGTTTTGGCGGCGGCGGGGCTGTGGATGTGGCGGGCGCGGGTGATGTTGGAAGAAGCTAAGCCGGGAAGACAGTTGTTTTGGGCTCTAGGTGCGATCGGGCTGAGTGCAATCTTAGCTTTTATTATCACTAAAAATCTGCCTTTTCGGCTAGATTTCCCCCGCCTGACACCAGAATTGCAACTCGAAGGAGGATTAAAATTAACTCCAGAATTTGCCGCCTTGGTGACAGGACTCAGCCTGTATACTGGCAGTTACATTGCAGAAATTGTCCGGGCCGGAATTCAGTCAGTATCGAAAGGCCAGTGGGAAGCGGGAAAGTCTTTAGGGCTGAAGTCTGGAACAATGATGCGGATGGTAATTTTGCCGCAAGCTTTGCGGGTGATTGTGCCGCCTTTAACCAGTCAGTATCTGAATTTAGCTAAGAATTCGAGTTTAGCGGTTGCGGTTGCTTATCCCGACGTTTATTTTGTTGTGGGGTCTCCGACGTTGAATCAGACCGGTAGGGCGATCGAAGCAATGTTAATTATCATGGTAACATATCTAACAATTAGTTTGATAGTTTCTCTGTTCATGAATTGGTACAATAAAACTGTACAAATCAAGGAAAGGTAAATAGTTGAGATTTAATCTATTTTAATGGGAATAAAAGTAGAGCGCGTTAAATGGCATACAGTGACTTTAGCTTAGACCGAGTAACTAAAACTTTTGATTTAACGATTTCCGATAAGATTGATATGTTCGCTAATGTATCAGAATTAGAGTCGAGTACCTTACTTGCAGAAATTCTCAAAGATAATGTACCGTTAGCCTTGAGCAGCAACACTGAAAAAGCTCGCTCTGAAATGATTATCGCACCGATTTTGATCGATTTTAGAAAACAGTTAAACTTGGAAATTAGTTTATTTTCGGGAATAGACTTTACAGTAGATGTTGAAAAAGGATTAAATGGAAGTTGCGATTTTCTGATAAGCCATTCCCCAGAATTACTAATTGTTAGAGCGCCAATAATTATCATTGTAGAAGCCAAAAAGGAAAATCTCAATGGCGGATTGGGACAGTGCGTAGCAGAAATGTTGGCTGCTAGAATATTTAATGAACGTGAAGGCAACGAAATTCCTGCGATTTATGGGACTGTTACTACAGGTACTGTTTGGAAATTCCTGAAGTTGCAAGAACAAATTATTGAAATTGATTTAGGTGAATATTATTTGAGAGATGTGAATAAAATTTTAGGAATCTTAGCGAACAGTATTAGAAATTAATAACAACTCACAATCTATGGAAACCATACCGATATTACCGCCCCCAGCCACCGAATCGCCCACTCCTTGGAATTGGGCGCGCAAAAACCTATTTAGTACCTGGTACAACAGCATTCTGACAGTAGTTTGCCTAATTATCGCCTTCCAAACTATTAGAGGAATTATCGTTTGGGCAACAACAAAAGCTCAGTGGCACGTGTTAGAAGCCAACTTGCCGCTATTTTTCGCCGGCAGATTTCCCCGCGAATCCTACTGGCGGCTGTGGATAGTAACGGCCATAATAGCCTTGTTGGGAGGATTAACTTGGGGAAATATTCAGCGGCAAGAACGTCTTTGGAATCCGCCTTTACTAATTATACTAGGTGCTGCGGTTGTGGGTGCGGTCATTTCGCCGATCGACCTAACCTCTCGCCTCTACCTCTTAGGAATTATTATCGCAGCCGCCGCCAGCTATGCCATCGGCAGGCAAATTCACCCAAAAATCATGGGCTGGATGCCTGCAATTTGGGTTCTTTCCTTCCCAATAGTTTTGTGGTTAATTAAAGGCGGGTTAGGTTTGACAGAAGTGTCAACAAATGATTGGGGCGGTTTAGTACTGACGCTGTTTTTAGCAGTTATTAGTATTGTGCTTTCCTTTCCTTTAGGGGTATTGCTAGCACTCGGCAGACAAAGTTCTTTGCCAGTTGTAAGACTGTTATCAACCTTATACATTGAAATTATTCGCGGTTTACCATTAATTGGCATTTTGTTTTTAGGTCAAGTGATGCTGCAATTATTTCTGCCGCCCGAATATCCGAAATTGGATAGAGTGATTAGAGCCATTGCTGGATTAACGTTATTTAGTGCGGCATACTTGGCAGAAAACGTGCGCGGTGGCTTGCAGGCCGTGCCCAGGGGACAAATAGAAGCAGCTAGGTCTATCGGACTCAATACACCCCTGCTTACAATTCTCATTGTACTGCCTCAAGCACTGCGAATAGTCATTCCGGCGATCGGCGGTCAATTCATCGGATTATTCATGGATACATCCCTGCTATCTCTATTCGGAATGTTAGAATTAATCGGAATATCCCGCGCAGTTTTAGCAAATCCATCCTATATTGGCAGGTACGCCGAAGTTTACATATTCGTAGGCATCATTTATTGGATATTTTGCTACTCAATGTCCCTAGCCAGCCGCAAAATAGAGCGAACATTAGGAGTAGGCCAGCGCTAAAAACTCATCAACTTTCATCTGCGTTCATCTGCGGTTAAAAAATAAAAAAAATATTATGGAAACTCAACTAACAGCCCCAGAACAAGTAATCGTAGCAGAAAACGTCCACAAATGGTACGGACAATTTCACGTACTGCGAGGTGTCAGCATGACCGTAAACCGAGGTGAAGTCGTTGTCGTGATGGGGCCTTCGGGTTCGGGAAAATCGACGTTTATTCGCACATTCAACGCCTTAGAAGAATACCAGCAAGGTAAAATTACGATCGACGGAATAGAACTTTCCCACGACTTACGCAACATTGAGACAATTCGCCGCGAAGTAGGAATGGTGTTTCAGCAATTTAACCTGTTTCCCCACTTATCAGTTTTGCAAAACGTCATGCTAGCGCCGGTGTGGGTGCGCCGCTGGTCGAAGAAAAAAGCTGAAGAAGTGGCGATGCAACTGTTAGAAAGAGTGGGAATTTTGGAACAAGCAAAAAAATATCCCGGACAGTTGTCTGGGGGACAGCAGCAGCGCGTCGCTATTGCACGTTCTCTAGCCATGCAGCCTAAAATCATGCTGTTTGATGAACCGACATCAGCATTAGACCCGGAAATGGTGCGGGAAGTTTTAGATGTAATGCGAAATTTGGCTCAAACAGGAATTACAATGGTAGTGGTGACTCACGAAGTCGGGTTTGCGCGCGAAGTTGCCGATCGCATTGTATTGATGGATGGCGGTGTTTTGGTGGAAGAAGCCCAACCAGAAGAGTTTTTTCAGAACCCGAAGGAAGAACGCACTCGCAAGTTTTTATCTCAGATATTGTAACTGATTTTAAAGTTTAATCGGTGGGTTTTGCGACGGTAGCACCAGTAAAAATCGCACAATTAAGGTAAAATAAAAGAGTGTACAATCAGTCTCTATTTTGCTGAGATAGCTTGCAATGCCATCCACAAAAACTCTGCCGTTAGTTAAAGACTCGGAACGCCTAGAAAGTCGCCTCAAAGAAATTCCGGCGGTTCCTGGTGTATATTTAATGCGCGATGAGAGCGATCGCATCCTTTACATCGGTAAATCCAAAAAACTCCGAAACCGCGTCCGTTCCTACTTCCGCGAAAGCCAAAATCTCACTCCCCGCATCGCGATGATGGTGCAGCAAGTGCGCGAAATTGAATTCATCGCCACCGACACAGAAGCAGAAGCTTTAGCATTAGAAGCAAACCTCGTAAAACAGCACCAACCTTACTTTAATGTCCTCCTCAAAGATGATAAAAAATATCCTTATTTGTGCATAACTTGGTCGGAGGAATACCCGCGCATTTTTATCACCCGCAAGCGCCGCGCAGGTAGTGCCAAAGACCGCTATTACGGCCCCTACGTCGATACAGGGGCGCTGCGGAGTACGCTGCATTTAATTAAGCGGATTTTCCCGCTGCGGCAGCGCCCTCAACCGCTGTTTAAAGACCGTCCCTGTCTGAACTACGACATCGGGCGCTGCGTTGGCGTTTGTCAAGGGTTAACTTCGCCGGAGGAATACCGAAAAATTATCCAAAAAGTAGCGATGATTTTCCAGGGAAGAACTCAGGAATTACTCGATATTTTAGAACCCCAAATGGAAGAAGCAGCCGAAGATTTAAACTTTGAAACGGCGGCGCGCATTCGCGATCAAATTAAAGGTTTGCAGTCTTTGAGTGCGGGTCAAAAAGTGTCTTTGCCCGACGATACGGTTTCCAGAGATGCGATCGCACTTGCGGCAGACACCCAGCACGCTTGCGTCCAATTGTTCCAAATTCGGGCCGGTCAATTGGTCGGAAGATTGGGATTTATGGCGGAAATACCCTCCCAACCCAGGGCGGGCACGGGGGCACCGCCCCTACAATCGGGGGGGGAAGAGTTATCTCAATCTCTTGTAAAAGATGGGCAAGAGTTATCTCAACTTTCTCTTTCCTCCCCTCCTTGGCAAGGGGGGGAACGAGGGGGGGTAGAGGCCGGAGCGATTTTACAGCGGGTGTTGGAAGAACACTATCAAAATGTCGAATCCGTAGAAATTCCCAGCGAAATTTCAGTGCAGTACGAATTGCCAGAAGCGGAAATATTGGCAGATTGGTTGAGCAACCGTAAGGGGCGAAAAGTTACGATTTTGACCCCGCAACGGCAAACTAAGGCAGAATTGATTGAGATGGTGGAACGGAATGCTGAGTATGAATTGGCGAGAATGCAAAGATTGAGCGATCGCAATTCTCAAGCAATGGAAGATTTAGCAGAAATTCTCGATTTGCCAGAAGTTCCTCGCCGCATTGAAGGTTACGATATTTCTCACATTCAAGGTTCTGACGCAGTAGCTTCCCGCGTCGTATTTATTGACGGTTTGCCCGCCAACCAGCACTACCGCCATTACAAAATTAAAAACCCTGAAATTAAATCGGGTCATTCTGATGATTTTGCTAGTTTAGCAGAAGTTATCGGTCGCCGATTCCGAGGATTGAAGGAAGAAGAAGCAGGCAAGATGGAAGATGGATTTAGCGATTTAGAAGAATCGGCAGAAATTAGCAATTTATCCTCGGTTTCTCATACTATTTCCGACAAACCAGACTTAATTATGATAGATGGCGGCAAAGGTCAACTATCAGCCGTTGTGGCTGTTTTGCGGGAAATGAATTTGCTAGAAGAGTTGCGCGTTGTCAGTTTGGCCAAGCAGCGAGAGGAGATATTTTTGCCGGGGGAATCTTTGCCGCTGCCAACTAATTCTGAGCAACCGGGTGTACAATTATTGCGCCGGGTGCGGGATGAGGCGCACAGATTTGCTGTGAGTTTTCACCGCGATCGAAGAAGCGAGAGAATGAAGCGATCGCGCCTTGATGAAATTCCCGGATTGGGACACCACCGACAAAAACAATTGTTGGCACATTTTCGGTCGATCGACTATCTCCGTTTAGCGACTCCCGAACAGTTGGCAGAAGTTTCTGGGATTGGCCCGCGTCTGGCGCAGCAAATTTACGATTATTTCCACCCGTAAAGTCTTACGCAGCATAGGAGACGGGGAGTTTTGGGGCGAGGGGGCGATCGGCGCGCAAGTCCCGATTCAGCCAGTGTGAGGAAGCTCTTCAAAATTTTTGAACAGATCTCTTGCAATTCCCAGAGGCTTGTGGTATGTTTAGTTTCTGTGCGCGGGCATAGTTTAGTGGTAAAACTTTAGCCTTCCAAGCTAACTATGCGGGTTCGATTCCCGCTGCCCGCTTGCGCCTACAAAAACCTCAAACCAACCAGAAATCAAGGGTTTGAGGTTTTTTATTGCTGCTTTTTTCGCTTGTCGAGGGGTCGGATTGACTAGAAATTGGATACAAAATGACTACGATTTGACTACGGAACGACCAAACTGAGTATCAAGTGAATATCCAATGACTACCCGATTGCCATTTTTGGAGACAATTTGGAGACAAATGAATACAAATTGAATACAAAGCATAACTGTATTCAGTTTGAGCCGTTTAGCTTGGCAAGTATTTCTCAAAACGCCTCCACCTCTCAGCTTGCGGTGAGCTGGGTACAAGAATAATTAGTTAACATAGAGTGCCCTGGTTTGGCAAGATTGCCGATCGAACTCAGCTTGAGTTATGACTGATTCGGAGTCGCATCAGTCACAAGGAGAGCCCGTGAAATATTTTTCAGTAGTAATGTATTTGCTGCGGGAACGGCAACAATTTCTTGAAGAAATTCGCCAAGGTGTAAAGCTCAAATCTAAAATTTTCGGTTTGTTGATTTCTAGTACCGTATTTTTTGGCATTTACGGAGCGATATTAGGTGCATCTAGTACGTGGATGCAATGTCTGGTTTCAGCAATTAAGTTGCCAGCACTTTACTTGCTGACGCTGATTATCTGCTTTCCCACACTTTACTTTTTTAATGTGATGTTTGGTTCAAAACGAACTTTTGAGCAGTATTTGACATTGTTGATGACAGCGATGGCAATGATTAGCGTTTTGCTGTTTGGATTTGCACCTGTTAGTTTGTTTTTCCTCATAAGCAGTACCAATTACAATTTTTATCTGTTGCTGAATGTTGCTATCATGGCAATCACAGGATTTTTGGGAGTAAGTTTCATTTATCAAGGAATGCACTTTCTGTCAGAACAAGATGCGGAAGGCAAAGACATCAGGCTAAATATTTTGCGCTTTTGGTTGGGACTTTATGCGTTTGTTGGGACTCAGTTGGGATGGACGCTGAGACCGTTTTTGGGGTCGCCGGGAATGGCTTTTCAACTGTTCCGAGACCGAGAAAGCAATTTTTATATGAGTCTGTGGCAATCAATTATGTCTCTGGGAGGATCGTAATTAATCCCAATTAAAGGAGATTTTGAAGAGTGATAGAAGCGGATTTGGAACAGTTAAAAATTTCTGAGAAGGAGTTGGAGGATTTGAGTGGAATAGCTTTGATCGACGGTTTTGCAGCGGATTTTTACCGACCTGCTGCGCTCCGGGACGGCAAAAAGCTGTTTTCTCTTTTGGTGAATGAGTTGCTGATATTTTGCGTGACATTAGTTGTTTCGCTGCCTGTTGCTTTACTGGCTAATAAACATAATGTTGGTTTATTTAGCGATTCAGAGATATTTGTCCGGGTTTTACAAATAACTTTGGGTTTGTCGCTGGCGATTACTGTTGCTTGGAATGTCTATAAATGGGTTAAGGCAAAGCCTCTTGCAACGCTGGCGGGTCTGCTGGATGAAGTTGAGAAGTATCA
The DNA here is from genome assembly GCF_036701435.1 of Microcoleus sp. Pol12A5. Taxonomy (NCBI): domain Bacteria; kingdom Bacillati; phylum Cyanobacteriota; class Cyanophyceae; order Oscillatoriales; family Microcoleaceae; genus Microcoleus; species Microcoleus sp. Pol12A5. The sequence continues at coordinate 6,262 of NZ_JAUBQU010000015.1, read as the reverse complement.
TGAGGTAATTCAGGCTTTAGATATTATCGATCGCCTAACGGATGCTGGTAATTTACAAGCCAATTTAATTAACCGAGGAGATGCAATTGAAGCATTAAAAATTACTAGAGAAAGTTTAGTCTGTGCTTTGAAAACAGAAAGAATTCTCAGGGAGAATCAGCAATTTATAGGTCGCCGTTACGAGCTATTTGCTAATATTGAAAGTAATTTAGCTGCTTTGATGGCGCTGGATGTGAGCGATCGGGCGACTGAATACGGGCGGTTGCTAAATGAGGCTTTGGAAATTGGGATGAGCGTACACAAAGAGGTAAGAAAGTTGCAAAATGGACGTTAGATTTGTTGCAGCGTTCCTGGTTTGTTGTAAAAGTAGTAACTGAGATCTTGCACCATGCTCGAGAACAGGCAGGATGCCTGTGCCACAAAAATTAAATTTTCTTGTGGGGTGGGTATCCTGCCCGCCCCTGAAAAGCTGATTGAAAATGGTGCAATATAGAAGTTACTACAACTTTTTTACCACCGTAAATTTTAATCATCAAAAATATCCAACTGTTCGCCCTCCGACTGTTTTTTGCCATCTTTTTTAACACCTTTCCGCAGCCCGATCGCAATTTTGCTATGTTTCTCAATCTGCTTCATCACCTGTCTCGCCCTGTCAATCACCGACGACGGTAAACCAGCTAATCTGCCCGCTTCAATTCCGTAAGATTTGTCAGCACCTCCCGGCTGAACTTGGTGCAAAAATACAATTTGATCCGGCAATTCTTTCACTGTCACCTGATAATTTGCGACATTATCCAAAATAGAAGCTAACTCATTCAATTCGTGATAGTGAGTCGCAAAAATTGTCCGCGCCCGAATCTCGCTTGCTAAATATTCTGCCACAGACCAAGCAATCGACAGTCCGTCAAAAGTCGCCGTTCCCCTGCCAATTTCATCTAACAAAACTAATGATTGCGGCGTCGCGTGATTGAGAATATTTGCAGTTTCGTTCATTTCCACCATAAACGTAGACTGACCGGTTGCCAAATCATCGACGGCGCCGACGCGGGTAAAAATACGATCGCAAATTCCCAAACTCGCAGCTTTCGCAGGCACATAACTGCCCATCTGCGCCATTAACTGGATCAAACCCACCTGCCGCAAGTAGCAGCTTTTCCCGCTAGCATTCGGCCCGGTTAAAATAATTAAATCTGGGCGGTTTAGCGATTCTTCCCGACCCAAAAAAGCAGAATTAGGTACAAAAAATCCGGGCGGCAAAGACTTTTCCACCACCGGGTGACAACCTTCAATAATTTTAATTTCCCGACTTTCTGTCATAGTCGGGCGGCAGTAATTCTGGTAAACTGCTACTTCTGCCAAACCGCACAAAACATCCGCCGCCGCCACGGCGCGGGAAACGTTGCGAATAATTTCGGCGTGTTCTCCTACCTCCGATCGCACTTTAGCAAAAATATCGTATTCCAATTGATTTAAATCTTCCCGCGCTGTCAGAATTCGCACTTCCCTTTCTTTTAATTCTTCAGTGCTGTAGCGTTCTTCATTGGTGAGAGTTTGCTTGCGGGTGTAGTCCTTCGGCACTTGGTCTACTTTTGATTTGGTAATGCTGATGTAATAGCCGAAAGCTTTATTGTAGCCTACTTTTAGATTAGAAATTCCCGTGCGCTTTCTCTCGGTTGCTTCTAAATTTGCAATCCATTCTTGGTCGGCTGATGCAGTGTGGCGCATTTCATCTAGCATGGGATTGATTCCCGCTCGAATCAAGCCTCCTTCTTTTAAATGAATCGGCGGTTCGTCAACTAAGTGATCGTGAATTTTACTTGCTAATTCTTCTAAAATTGGCGGTACATTTTGCAGCGCTTTCAAATATGGCGATCGTCCTTGGGCTGCGATCGAGGCTAATTCTGGCAGTTTTCCCAGAGAATCAGCTAAAGCGACCAAATCCCGCGCGCTAGCTGTTCCAGAACCCGCGCGGCCTGTCAGTCTTTCGATGTCGTAAATTTGGCGAAGCAACTGCTGAAAATCTTGGCGCAAGCCGTTATTTTCTACTAATTCTTGAATCGTGTCATGTCGGGCGCAAATGCCTTTAATGTTGAGCAAAGGTTGCAGCACCCAGCGGCGCAAAGCGCGGCCTCCCATTGCGGTGCTGGTTTTGTCTATAGCCCACAGCAGCGAACCGTGAAAAACCCCATCTCTCACCGTTTGAGTAATTTCGAGATTGCGACGGGTTTGGTAGTCGAGTATGAGAAAATCCGTGAGAGTGTAAGTATGCAATCTTTGCAAAGAAACTGCTTTTTCCTTTTGAGTTTCTTCGAGATATTGCAACAAACCCCCGGCGGCGCGCACTGCGAGGGGCAAATGGCCGCATCCCATACCTTCAAGCGATCGCACTTTGAATTTTTGCAGGATTCTCTGTTTTGCTTCGGGCAAAGTAAACGGAATTTGCGATCGCAAAGAATAGCAAAACGAATTCGGCAAACAATCGGGCAAATGCTCGGATTTCTCTCCGGGTCTCAACATAGTCACCAAATCCGGCGCATTAGTCGGTACCAAGACTTCCGAAGGCTGCAAGCGCAGCAATTCTAGGGTTAATTGTTCTAAAGTGTCGGCTTGGGTAGTGACGAATTCTCCGGTAGAAATATCTGTATAAGCCAATCCCCAATGTTCCCCCGCTATCACAATTGCGGCTAAAAAATTATTTTGCCTGGGTTTGAGCATTCCGTCATCAGTCAAGGTTCCGGGAGTGAGAATGCGGGTAATTTCTCGCTTGACTTGGCGGCCTTCTTTCGCAGCAATTGAGGCATCTTCTACTTGGTCGCAAACTACCACAGCATAGCCTTTTTCTACTAACATTGAAGTGTAGCGGTCGAGGGCGTGGTGCGGCACTCCTGTCATCGGCACTCTGCCAATTTCCTTGCCGCTTTCTTTGCTAGTACAAACAAGTTCTAATTCCTGCGAAATAGTAACTGCATCTTGGAAAAAACACTCAAAAAAATCTCCGACTCGAAACAATAAAAGTGCGTGGGGATACTGTTCTTTCACTTCCACATACCGCTGCATCATCGGCGTCAGCTTGGTGAATTCTAGTAGGCGGTGGTCGGCATTGCGGATGTTGGGTTGAGTGGGGTCTGTTGGGGTAGATGCAGTGTAAGGCATAAAAGGCGATCGATAAATTTTAATCTTTAACAACTTTAGCGCAAGCTCGGCTTTTAGCTATAAATAATATACAATATTTGACGATTAATCCTCCTTAAGCAGGGTGCGTGATTCTCCATATTGGGGAACAGTGTTGAGCTATACAAAAGTCACGCACCCTACTTAATAATCGATAAACCCGCTTGTAGTTGAGAATTTTTGGGTCGCTTTTTATCTAATGTGAGCTTAAGCCTCCGCCCTAGTGAGATCAAGTGCGAAATTATTATTTATTGTGAGAGGAGAGCGATCGGCGATCGACAAAAACAATCTCAGCTATGTAGTTGTTAGCTGTTATAGCAGATGTTGAAGGAAGAAAGAAGAAGGAAAAAGGAAAAAGGAAGAAGGCTTTAGTTATCTAGAGAGAAGGAAGAAAGCTTTAGTTATCTATGAGAGAAGTAAAAAGCAATCTTAGGCAACGGTTTCAGCAATTAAGAACGTTCTAACCGTCGGGTGCGGTTGCTATAACTTTTGGGGCTTAACAGAAGAATGTGAAATCTCCCGCACTTTAGCTAGAGGAGAAACTTTACATTTTTCTTATTTAAAACAGCCGGAAGATAGATTTATAAATTATACCTCGGATAGAGAGACTAAATATTTTATATGCTTAAGATTAACAACATCCAAGCGAATAATTTATCGGCTTAGTAAAGGTAAGATTTAGAATCAAAAATCTGTTCGCTAGTAGTTAACTAGAGGAGAACGAAATAATGAAAGCTCTTTGCTGGCACGGAGCAAATGACGTGCGGGTTGATAATGTACCAGACCCAACAATTATCAATCCGCGCGATGCGATAGTTAAAATCACGTCTACAGCAATCTGCGGCTCAGATTTGCACCTCTACAATGGCTTCATCCCGACAATGCAATCGGGCGACATTCTGGGTCACGAATTCATGGGGGAAGTAGTCGAACTCGGCAGCGAAGTCAAGAACTTAAAAAAGGGCGATCGCGTCATCATTCCTTTTACTATTTCTTGCGGCAGTTGCTTTTTTTGCAACCGCGATTTGTGGTCGCTGTGCGACAACTCCAACCCCAATGCTGGGCTGGCTGAAAAAATGTTCGGTCATTCGCCTGCAGGACTGTTTGGCTACTCGCATTTAACGGGCGGTTATGCAGGAGGTCAAGCAGAATACGCGCGGGTTCCGTTTGCAGATGTCGGCCCTTTAAAAATTCCCGACGGACTTTCTGACGAACAAGTATTGTTCCTCACCGATATCTTTCCTACCGGTTACATGGCGGCTGAAAACTGCGACATTCAGCCGGGGGATACTGTAGCAGTTTGGGGATGCGGGCCAGTCGGACAATTTGCAATCAGAAGCGCGTTTATGCTGGGGGCCGATCGAGTAATTGCGATCGACCGCATACCGGAACGCTTGCAAATGGCGGCCGCGGCCAAAGCAGAAATCATCAACTACGAAGAAATAGACGCCGGGGAAGCCGTCACCGAAATGACGGGGGGACGCGGGCCCGACTCTTGCATCGACGCGGTGGGGATGGAAGCCCACGGTACCGGTCTCGACGCTTTGTACGACAAAGCCAAGCAAGCCGTGCGGTTGGAGAGCGATCGACCTACGGCCCTGCGACAAGTAATCCTCGCGTGTCGCAAGGGTGGCACAGTGTCAATTCCCGGCGTTTACGGTGGCTTCGTTGACAAAGTGCCATTAGGTGCAGCTTTCAACAAAGGCTTGACCATGAAAATGGGACAGACGCACGTTCAGCGCTATTTGCGGCCTTTGCTCGATCGCGTTCAAAAAGGCGAAATTGACCCGTCATTCGTAATTACGCACCGAATGAAATTGGATGAAGCGCCCCACGGCTACGACATTTTCAAAAACAAAAAAGACAACTGCATCAAAGTTGTCCTCAAACCCTAACTCGCATTTACCCTTCACGGAAAAACTATGCTTTTACAAGAAAAAGAATCAGGCGACTTGATAGAAATCCTCGATGTAGATGCTTTAATCAGCCCTACAAAACAAGAAGTTCCGGGAAAAAATCAAGCTGGTCAAGAAGAGCAAGAGAAAGCAACTTTTCCAAAAAGTAATTTAGTCTTTCCTTCCGGTGAAGCTCTGCCGCGCTGCTGGACTGAGGAAAATTATCAAACTCATTGATTCCACTGATTCTCCCCATCCCCTTTAACAAGGGGGGAGGGGAAGCTAGGGGTAGGAACAGGGCACATAGGTGTCAACTTAACCCCCGAAAAATCGCTGTGAGACTGAAGTCCCTGTCTAAAGGTTCGTAGTGGGGACTTCCGTCTCCGATTGACTAATTAAATAATTGTGGACTAAAGTTTTTACTACAAAATAGTTTTTTGGAATAAGTCTAATAACTAACAACAAATAAGTTATGCAATTGCAAGCAGTAATTCTCGATATAGACGGTACTCTCACGCTCAGCAATGACGCCCACGCTCAAGCTTGGGTAGAGTCATTTGCGGCTTACGGCTACGAGGTGCCGTTCGAGAAAGTTCGCCCGCTAATTGGTATGGGAGGCGACAAAGTTATACCCAAAATGGTATCAGAACTTTCCGACGAAGCAGGCGACGGGAAAAAGATTGCACAGCGGCGCAAAGAACTGATTATTAACCGCTTTGCTCCCGAACTTTCTCCAACCCCCGGTTCGCGGGATTTGCTGTTAAAAATGCAGCAAGAAGGATTGCGGCTAATTATTGCGACTTCAGCTACCACTGAAGAACTTTCCGGTTTGCTGAAAGCTGCACAAGTTGACGATTTATTGGATCAAGCGACGACATCGAGTGACGCGGAAGCTTCTAAACCGGAACCGGATATTGTGGAAGCTGCTTTGAGCAAATTGCAGATGGAAGCGAGTCAGACTGTGATGTTAGCTGATACTCCTTACGATATCGAAGCTGCGGGCAAGTGCGGGGTGCCAGTAATTGCTTTTCGGTGCGGAGGTTTCGATGATGCTTCGCTGGCAAATGCTGCGGCAATTTACGATCACCCTGCTGATTTGTTGGCGCATTATGACGATTCTAAGTAGGTCGGGCTGAAAAGACTGAAGTATGTAAAGATAGGTAAACGAGGCAACAGTTATAGCTAGGTAATGAGTC